>DASRUW010000392.1:0-5040 GCA_035655255.1 Telluria sp.
TGCCTTTCGAGATCGGCGGCGGCAAGAGGCTGATCACGGTCTGGCATCTCTGGGGCACTGCCGTGGTCGGCATGGCGCTCACGGGGTTTCTCGTCTGGATCACCGAGTTCTACACCGGCACCCAGTTCAAGCCGGTGCAGCACGTGGCGGAGGCGAGCGTCACGGGCCACGCGACGAACATCATCGCCGGCCTGGGCGTTTCGATGCGCTCCACCGCCTGGCCGGTGCTCGCGGTGTGCGTGGCGATCTTCGCCTCCTACGCGCTCGCCGGCCTCTACGGCATTGCGATCGCGGCGACAGCGATGCTCTCGATGGCCGGCATCATCGTGGCGCTCGACGCCTACGGCCCGATCACCGACAACGCGGGCGGCATCGCGGAGATGGCGAAACTGCCCGACTCGGTGCGCGCGATCACGGATCCGCTCGACGCCGTGGGCAACACGACCAAGGCCGTGACCAAGGGCTACGCCATCGGCTCCGCCGGCCTGGCCGCGCTGGTGCTGTTCGCCGACTACACGCACAAGCTGGAAAGCTATGGCCGCGCCATCAGCTTCGACCTGTCAGACCCGATGGTGATCGTGGGCCTGTTCATCGGCGGCCTGATCCCCTACCTGTTCGGCGCCATGGCGATGGAGGCCGTGGGCCGCGCCGCGGGCTCCGTCGTCGTCGAGGTGCGCCGCCAGTTCCGCGAGATCAAGGGCATCATGGAAGGCACGGCCAAGCCCGAATACGGCGTCGCCGTCGACATGCTGACCAAGGCGGCCATCAAGGAAATGATGATCCCGTCGCTGCTGCCGGTGGTCGTGCCGATCCTGGTCGGCCTGCTGCTCGGCCCGAAAGCGCTGGGCGGCCTGTTGATGGGCACCATCGTGACTGGCCTGTTCGTGGCGATCTCGATGTGCACCGGCGGCGGTGCCTGGGACAACGCCAAGAAGTACATCGAGGACGGCAACTTCGGCGGCAAGGGTTCGGACGCGCACAAGGCCGCCGTGACCGGCGACACCGTGGGCGACCCGTACAAGGACACCGCCGGCCCGGCCGTGAACCCCTTGATCAAGATCATCAACATCGTGGCGCTGCTGCTGGTGCCGCTGCTGCCGGCCACCGGCTGGGTGGCGGTCCACATGCCGCCGCCGGCCGCGCACGCCGCTCCGGCCGCCGCGCCGCTGCCGGCCCCGGTGACGCTCGCTCCCGCGGCCCCGGCCACGACGATGCCCGCACCGGAAGCCGCCCCGGCCAAGTAAGCCCGACACGCCTCCCGACCAGCCCGGCTCCGGCCGGGCTTTTTCATTGAGGTGTTGGGCTTTTTCGTTGTGGCGTCCGATAGAACGCAGCCTTGGCGCCTTGCTGCTATGCTTGCTCCGTCAAGGCAGGGAGGGCGACGGTGTATTCCGGCTTTATCTTTTCCACAGGAATCGAAAGCAGCATTCCGACCATCCACAACGGCCGGGTGCGCATGGACGAGATGGAGAAGTGCGGCCACTACCAGCACTGGCGCCAGGACTTCGACCTGGTCCAGGAACTCGGCATCCGCGTGCTGCGCTACGGCCCGCCGCTGCACAAGACCTATCTCGGCCCCGGCCGCTACGACTGGTCCTTCGCCGACGAAACCATGCACGACCTGCGCCGCCGTAACCTGTGCGCCATCGTCGATCTGTGCCACTTCGGCGTGCCCGACTGGATCGGCGACTTCCAGAACCCGGATTTCCCCCAGCTCTTCTGCGCCTACGCCCACGCCTTCGCCGAGCGCTATCCCTGGGTCCAGCTGTACACCCCGGTCAACGAGATGCAGATCTGTGCCCTGTTCTCGGCCCTGTACGGCTGGTGGAACGAGCAGCTGACCACGGACCAGGGCTTCGTCACCGCCCTCAAGCATCTCGTCAAGGCCAACATCCTGGCCATGCGCGAGATCCTGCTGGTGCGCCCGGACGCGCTGTTCGTGCAGAGCGAATCGTCCGAGTACTACCACGCCGAGAACCCGCGCGCCATCGGCCCGGCCGAGATCCGCAACGCGCGCCGCTTCCTGTCGCTGGACCTCAATTACGGGCGCCGCGTCGATTCCGAGATGTACGAGTACCTCATGGACAACGGCATGACGCGCGAGGAATACCACTTCTTCCTCAACAATAACTTCAAGCACCACTGCCTGATGGGCAACGACTACTACGCCACCAACGAGCACTACGTGAACGCCGACGGCTTCACGCGCGCCTCCGGCGAGATCTTCGGCTACGCCCTCATCACCCAGCAGTACTACAACCGCTACCAGCTGCCCGTGATGCACACGGAAACGAACACCATGGAAGGGCCGTGCGGCGACGAGGCGGTGCGCTGGCTGCGCAAGGAGTGGGCCAACGTCCTGCGCGTGCGCAACAACGGCGTGCCCATCGTCGGTTTCACCTGGTATTCGCTGACCGATCAGGTCGACTGGGACACGGCCCTGCGCGAGAACAACGGCCGCGTCAACCCGCTCGGCCTGTACGACCTGGACCGCAACATCCGCGCCGTCGGCAAGGCCTACAAGGAGCTGATCGAGGACTGGGCCACCGTGCTGCCGACCCAGAGCGTGTGCCTGCAGGTGCCGGTCGCCCTGCCGCAGGATTATTACGGCGCCGTTCCCTGCGAACCGCGGCCCGGCCCGCCCGCCCCCCGCGGCGCGCCCACCGGCTCGCCCCAAGTCACGGAGTAAGCATGCGTTTCGAGAACAAGGTGGTTATCGTCACCGGCGCCGCCGGCGGCATCGGCCTGGCCTGCGCGCGCCGCTTCGTGCAGGAGGGCGCGTACGTGGTGCTCGCGGACTTCGACGCCGGCCACCTGCACGCGGCCTGGAGCGGCTTCGACCACGACCGCACGGCCGTGTCGGTGTGCGACGTGGCCGACGAGGCGGCCGTGTGCAAGACGGTGGACCTGGCCGAGGGCCGCTTCGGCGGCATCGACATCATCGTCAACAACGCCGGGAAGATGCTGTTCAAGCCGATCGAGGACCAGGACGCGGCCGACTGGCATGGCATCTTCAACGTGGACCTGCTCGGCGCCTTCTTCTTCATCAAGCAGGCGTTCCGGCGCATGCACCACGGCGGCACCATCGTCAATGTCGCCAGCGTGCACGCGCTCAAGACCGAGCCGCTGGTCGCGCCCTATGCCGCGGCCAAGGCGGCCCTGGTCTCGCTCACGCGCTCGGCCGCCATCGAAGGGCGCGCGAAGAACATCCGCGTCAACGCGGTGCTGCCGGGCGCGGTCGACACGCCCATGTTGTGGGAAAACCCGAACGTGAAATCCGGCGCCGAGACCATCGACCCGGCCGACGTCGGCAAGCCCGAGGACATCGCCGCGGCGATCGCCTTCCTCGCGGCCGGCGAATCGCAGTTCATCAGCGGCGCCGGCATCCTGGTCGACGGCGGCCGGCTGGACCGCCTGTAGGCTTCAGAAGATCGCGAGACGCTTCGCTTCCTCGCGCAGCTGGGAACGGAAGTCCGGATGCGCGATGGCGATCAGTTCCTGCGCGCGCTGGCGCGCCGTCTTGCCGCGCAGCTGGGCCACGCCGTATTCCGTCACCACATAGTTCACGTCGTTCTTGCTGGTGGTCGTGTGCGTGCCCGGCGTGAGCGTCGGGACGATGCGCGAGATGCTGTCGTCCTTGGCCGTCGACGGCAGCACGATGAAGGACTTGCCGCCGCGCGAGCGGTTGGCCGCGCGCACGAAGTCCACCTGGCCGCCGGTGCCGGAGTAGGGCAGGTGGGCCAGGCTCTCCGAGCCGCACTGGCCGAGCAGATCGATCTGCAGGGTTGCGTTGATCGAAATGAGCTTGTCGTTCTGGCCCGCGATGTAGGGATCGTTGGTGAAGTTCGACGGATGCATCTCGAGCATCGGGTTCAGGTGCATGTACTGGTACAGCTTGCGCGAGCCGAGCGCGAAGGTGGCGACCATCTTCCCCGGCATGAAATTCTTGCGCCGGTTGGTGACCACGCCTTTTTCGACCAGGGACATGATGCCGTCGCCGATCATCTCCGTGTGCACGCCCAGGTCCTGCTTGTTGGTCAGCTGCATGACCACCGCGTCGGGAATGCCGCCGTAGCCGATCTGCAGGGTCGAGCCGTCCTCGATCATCTCGGCTACCGACTTGCCGATCGCCTGCTGCACCGGTCCGATCGCGGGCAGGCCCACTTCGAGGATCGGGTCCTCGCTCTCGACCAACGCCGTCACCTGCGACACATGCACGTGGCATTGGCCGTGGGAATAGGGCACATTGGGATTGACCTCCAGCACCACCGCGCGCGCCTTGGCGATGGCCGCCATCGTGTAGTCGGTGCCCAGGCTGATCGAGAAGTAGCCCGAGGGCGCCATCGGCGAGGCCATGGCGAACACCACGTCGGCCGGCATCTGCCCGCGCTCGATCAGGACCGGAATCTCGGAAAAGTAGTTGGGAATGAAGTCCGCCCAGCCGCCTTGCCCGCCGGGGCGGGAGGCGCCGCCGAAGAACAGGGCCGAGTGGCGCACGTGCGCCGCCGTCTCCGGATCGAAGTAGCCGTACTTGCGCATGGCCAGGATCTGCGCCACCTTGACGTCGTTGAAACGGCGCCGGTGTTCGGACAGGGCCGTGAGCAGGGTGGGCGGCTCGCCCACGCCGGTCGGCACGACGATCAGGTCGCCGTCGCGCACCTGGGCCAGCGCGTCTTCCGGGCTGCAGCGCCGCGACGCGTACATTTCCTGTACGGATTGCATGGGTGTCTCCTCCGCTTCTCGCGAATGTGTTTGTCGACGTATCCTAGAAGCACAAGCTGACGGTGTCCTTACTCCAGCGCCGCGGGCTGCGTTTTCGTGCTGTAATGCCGGTGGAGGATGCGGCGATGTGGCGAGTGTGCTTGATGGTGTCTTTGGCCTGCCTGGCTGGGGCCGCCCCGGCCCAGCAGGCTCCGAGCTGGGGGCCCAGTCTGTACGGCCCTTACCAGACGCCCGAGGCGGCACCCGCCGGCGCGCGGCCAGCCCGGCCGGTGGCGCCGGAGCTTGCGCCGGACCGGCGGAAGCTCGCCCCGCGCCGCC
>DASRUW010000393.1:0-6329 GCA_035655255.1 Telluria sp.
CCTGTAGGTCGGGCAAGGCTGCGGCCAGCGTCGCATGGGTTTCGGTCGCGGTCTGCAGCTGCAAACCGCAACCGACACCCACGCCATGCTGTCCGAGGCGCTGCCCGACCTGAACGTCGGCCTGGTGCACGGCCGCCTCAAGCCGGCCGAGAAGCAGGAAGTCATGGACGCCTTCACCTCGCGTCAAGTGCACGTGCTGGTGGCGACCACCGTGATCGAAGTCGGCGTGGACGTGCCGAACGCCTCGCTGATGGTGATCGAGCATGCCGAGCGCTTCGGCCTGTCGCAGCTGCACCAGTTGCGCGGGCGCGTCGGACGCGGCTCGGCGGCCAGCGTGTGCCTGCTGCTGTATCAGTCGCCGCTCGGACCGGTGGCCAAGCAGCGGCTGGCGACGATGCGCGAGACGCAGGACGGCTTCGAGATCGCGCGGCGCGACCTGGAGATCCGCGGGCCGGGCGAATTCCTCGGCGCGCGCCAGTCCGGCCAAGCGATGCTGCGCTTCGCGAACCTGGAGACGGACCAATGGCTGGTGGAGCAGGCGCGCGATGCGGCCAACTGGCTGCTGCAAACCGATGAAGCCACGGTCGACGCCCACCTCGCCCGCTGGCTGGGTGGGCGCGAGGAATTCCTGAAGGTGTGAAAAATCAAAATCGGGGACAGACCCTGAGCCTTCCCCTCAAATTTTGCCTAGATGTCATAGGTGAGCAACATGGAGGTCAGCTCTGACGATGCCTCGTCAAGCTGACTTCGTGTCAGCTTGGTCGGGTGGACTTCGGCCAACCATTGGCGTGCCAGCGAAAGGATTGACAGCGTGGTTGGCGCCTTTTTGCGACTGCCGTACTCGATTCGGTAACCGGTGTGCCTAACTGCCAAGCCGATCAACCACAGAGCAAATCCAAGTAGTGCCGCGATGAGCAATAGCGTAGCCAGGCGCCGAGGCTTTCGCGTCTGTGCAGTGGTCAGCCCCATGCCCCATTGCGTGTTTTTGAGATCCCGGAAAGTCTGTTCAATCTGCATGCGGCACCCGTACAGGTTGACCGCAGCGTCGGCGCTTAGCTGGGACAACGACGGCGAGACAGCCAGCAGCCATGGTTCGCGTTGCGCAGCCTGATTCTTGATACTGTGACGGCTGCGCGCCTCCTTGCCAAAGGCGGTCTTGTGCTGACGCCCCTTGCGTGGCAGCTTATTGAGCACGAGGCGGCATTCCACTGGATTGGATCGGACATAAACAAAGCTCCCTAGGTCGCGTGCCTGTCCCTTGGTATCGGCATATAGCTCTTTACAGCCGCGCCAAGTGCATGTGCCGCATTCTCGAACCATGTCGCGGTTACGGACGCGACCGATCCACGCAAAGCCAAGCGCATTGAGCATCTTGAACCATGTGGCGCGGAAACCGGCGTCGGTAATGATGATGGGCTGGCACCCATGCGGCAGCACTGCGCGTAGATTCTTCATGAAAGTACGGTGGACCGAAGCGGCGCCATACAGCTTGGTCGGGTGCACTTCCTCGTAGATGACCAGGGCGCGTCCGCGAACGACCAATGCCGCACGCAGAACGTGCTGGCTAACATCGCTCAGCAAATTGGACCAATCAACGATGATGCAGACACGCGTCTGCTCGCGCAAGGCGCTCCCGGTCAGCGCCCGATACGTCATCAGGCGCTCCGCCGCCAGCCGGGGGTTACTTAGCAGGCGATCGCAGCGCTTGATGCGATGACGCAAACTGGTCTGACCAGCGACCGCCTTGCTCATCTTAACCAAACCGAGACCGCCACGGCCGGCAGCATCAGTCATCGCCACCAAACACTCGCGTCGCTTGGCGTGCATGGATGGGCACTGCGCCTTAAGCAACTCCTGTATGATCCGCTTTGCATGCATGGCCTGTTTCCCTTTTTTCGCAGTTGGTAGCTACGAACGAAAGGGCTAACACAGCCATGCATGCGCCGTTTTTGGGATTGAAAGTTAACAGCTTCTCAAGCTGTTTACAACAAAAATTTGAGGGGAAGGCTCAGGGTCTGTCCCCGATTTTCAGAAGTCGCGGTTGAGGAGCTGGGCGCCTTCGACGCGGGCGGCGCCGGCGCGGCGCAGGGCCCAGATCACCCAGTCGCCCAATTCGCGCGCGCTCTGGCCGGCGAAGTAGCGCTGGCGCGCGTTGACGAACACCGGCACCGTGTCGAACAGCGCATACGCGTCCTCCAGCGGCATGGCCTGGTGCTCCAGCAGGATGAATTTGAGGATGACCTTGACCGCATTCTGCGCATTGCGCAGCGGGTCCGCGGCGAGGAAATCGACCCGCGCCAGGGCGCGCTCCACGCCGGCGCCGACGTCCGTGAACGGGCGGCCGTGGCCGGGAATGGCCAGGCGCGCGTCCAGGCTGCGGATCAGTTCCAGCGTGGCGCGCGCCTCCGCGAAGCCGCTCTCGCCATCCAGCTCCGGGAAGATGACGCCGAAGCCGTTCTCCCACAGCGCGTCGGCGGAGATCACGATGCCTTCGGACGGGCACCAGAACACCAGCGAACTGGGATCGTGCCCGGGCGCGGCCAGCGCCTGCCAGCGCAGGTCGCCCAGCTGCAGTTCGTCGCCCGGCGCGATCGTCTCGTCGTGGCTGAAACGCGCGCAGCGCTGGCCGCAGAAGCGGAAACTGAGCGCGTCCTCGTCCCAGGCCGCGACCTTGGCCGCCTCCGCCACCGGAATCGCGATCCGCGCGCCGTACTCCGCCTGCATCAGCGCGTTGCCGCCGCAGTGGTCCGAATGGAGGTGGGTGTTGAGGACGCGATCCAGCTTGCGTCCGCCCAGCGCGTGGCGCACCAGCGCCAGCGTTTGCGCGCCGTGCGTCACGTAGCCGCTGTCCACCAAGGCCGTGTTCTCGCGCCCGACGAACAGCACGTTGTTGGAAGAGAGCCAGCCGCGCTCGAACACGTGCATCCCGGCGGGCAGCTGGTAAGCCTGGTCAGTCATGAAAGTCGATCCGCTGTTCGCGCACACGGATGGCCGCCCACACGCCGCGCTTGTAGTCGTCGCCGGCGCTGCCCCAGGCCACGATCTCGTCGATGGTGCGCAGGCAGCCACGGCACAGTCCAGTATCCGGCGCCATCTCGCACACGTTGATGCAGGGCGAAGGCACGGGGATCATCTCTTCCGGCTTCATGCGCCAGCCTGTTCCTTCTTGCGTTCGATGCGGGCCGCGAAGCGTTCGGGATCGATCACGTGTCGTTCATGCGTGCCGGTGCAGATGCGGTCCACGCCGTCCCAGGCCTCGACCCGGAACTTGACGCGCCGCCCTTCCACTTCGATCACTTCGCCCTCGATCCGCAGGGTCATGCCGGGCGGCGTCGGCGCCAGGTGGTCGAAGCAGACATGGGTGCCCAGGCTCTGCTCGCGCGGCCAGTCCATGTAGGGCATGATGCCATTTACGCAAGCCAGTTCCATCATGCCGACCATGTAGCCGGTGGCCAGCACGTCCGGCATGTCGAGGCAGAACGGGGTGTCGTGGTACAGCTGCGGCACGGTGGCGCGCGGCGGCACGGTGTACGTCCAGGAGAAACGGACGCCGGGGCGCAAATCGGGGCTCATGGCAGGCGGCGTAAAAAAACGTATTATCGCATTCATGGAACTTACCCACCGCATCCGGGCCTGGCTGCGCGGCCTGCTAGGCCCGCGCCAGGGCCGCTTCGTCGACGCCAGCCACGCCAACGCCGCAGGCGAACGCGCCTACAAACTGTACATACCGAAGCGCATTTCACGCCGGCCCGCGCTGGTCGTCATGCTGCACGGCTGCACCCAGGACCCGGCCGATTTCGCGCGCGGCACGCGCATGAACGAACTGGCCGACGAACATGGCTTCCTGGTCGCCTACCCCGCCCAGACGGAACAGGCCAACCCGCAGCGCTGCTGGAACTGGTTTTCGTCCCTGCACCAGCAGCGCGGCAGCGGGGAGCCGTCCATCATCGCGGGGATCGCCGAGGAAGTGATCGTTCGGCATGGCGTCGACCGCCGCGCGGTCTACGTGGCCGGCATGTCGGCCGGCGGAGCGATGGCCGTCATCATGGGCACCCTCTACCCCGACCTGTTCGCGGCGGTGGGCGTGCATTCCGGCCTGCCCTTCGCCGCGGCGGACGACCTGCCTTCGGCGCTGGCCGCCATGCAGGGCAGCTTCGCCCGTCCGCGCCCGGCGGGCACGCCGCTGCCGGTCATCGTCTTCCATGGCGAGGAGGACAAACTGGTGCACCCGCTGAATGCTTCCGAAGTGATCGCGCAGGCGGCCCACGGCGCGCACCAGGCGGTGACGGCCACCGGGGAGGGCAACGGCCGCGCCTATACCCGCACCGTGCACAGGCTGGAGGAGGAAACGCCGCTGGCGGAGCACTGGCTGGTGCATGGCCTGGGCCACGCCTGGTCCGGCGGCGACCCGGCCGGCAGCCACACGGACCCCGCCGGACCCAGCGCCAGCCACGAGATGCTGCGTTTTTTCCGGACCGCGCGCTAGCCGCTCAGCGTCCGCGTTCGAAGCGCCACTTCATCGTCAGCACGCTGCCCGCCAGGAGCAGGGTGACGGCATTGGCGGCGACCACCGGCAGCGATCCGATCAGGAGCCCGTACCACAGCCACAGCGCGACGCCGAGCATGAAGATCAGGTACATGCCGGTGGAGACGCCCTGCGCGTGCCGTTCGCGCCAGACCAGCAGCACCTGCGGAATGAAGGCGAACGTGGTGCAGGCGGCGGCGACGAAGCCGAGGTACTCGGTGTTCACGAAAGATCCGGTCAGGGTTGGCGTCATGCCCACATTGTAGCGCCTAGCCTGTGAACGTTTCCAGCCGCTGACGGTGGTGGTCCATGTCGGCGTCGCTGTCGGCGTAGCGGCGGGCGATGTCGACGAACTTGGCCTGGATGGCGACGAAGGCGTCCACCACGTCCGGATCGAAGTGCTGGCCCTTCCCTTCCACGATGATCTTGACGGCCGCCTCGTGCGGCATGCCGTCCTTGTAGACGCGGCGGCTGATCAGGGCGTCGTACACGTCGGCCACCGCCATCAGCCGCGCGGAGATCGGGATCGCGTCGCCGACCAGGCCTTCCGGATAGCCGCTGCCGTCCCACTTCTCCTGGTGGCTGTAGGCGATCTCCTTGGCGAACTTGAGAAAATCCACCGTGTAGCCCATCTCCTTCTCGGCGGCGGCGATGGCATCGCGGCCCAGCGTGGTGTGGGTCTTCATGATCTCGAATTCGTGCGGTTCGAAACGGCCCGGCTTGAGCAGGATGCGGTCCGGGATGCCGACCTTGCCGATGTCGTGCAACGGCGCGGACTTGAACAGCAGCTCGATGTTGGTCTCGGTCAGGAAGTAGCCGAAGCGCGGATGCTCGCGCAGGTACTCGGCCAGCTCCTTGACGTAGTGCGAGGTGCGGCGGATATGGTTGCCGGTCTCGTTGTCGCGCGTTTCCGCCAGCGACGCCATGGCGTGGATGGTCACGTCCTGCAGCGCGGCGATCTCGCGCGTGCGGCGCACCACTTCGCTTTCCAGGAACTGGTTCTGGTCCTTGAGGAAGTCGTGCACGCGCTTCAGGGACAGGTGGGTCTTGATCCGTGCCAGCACGATCGGCGCGGACACCGGCTTGGTAATGTAGTCGACCGCGCCCAGCTCCAGGCCTTTCTGCTCGTCCGTCACCTCGCTCATGGCGGTGACGAAGATGATGGGGATGTCGCGCGTGGCGTCGCTGGCCTTGAGCGCCATGCACACCTCGTAGCCGCTCATCCCGGGCATCATGATATCGAGCAGGATCAGGTCCGGCCTGGGGTCGCCGTTGGCGATCTTGAGCGCGCGCTCGCCGCTGGTGGCGACCTTGGTGCGGTAGGTCTCGCCCAGGATATCGCACAGGAGGTCGATGTTATCGGGAGTGTCGTCGACGACGAGGATAGTCGGTTTCATCATGCCTCCAACGTGAGATCGAGCGCGGCGGCGGCCGCTTCCAGCTGCTCCAGCGCTCCTTCGAAATCATACTGCGCGATCAGGCGCTTCAACTGGCGCGCGTGCTCGCCCTGGCCGGCGTCCCTCAGCTGCGGCAGCACCTGGTCGGCCAGCTTGGCGGCGCCGGAATCGTCCTGGGCCAGCAGGCCGGCCAGCTCGCGCAGGCGTGCGCAGAGGGCGCCGCGGTCGAATGCCTGCGCCGGCACGGCTTCCGGCGCCGCACTGCCGCCCAAGGCCAATGCGATCGCGTCGACCGTGCGGGCGAGCTCGGATCCGAGCTGCTCCAACGCCGGCCGCGCGGCGGCGGAGTCGCCCTGCTGCAGCCGTTGCTCGATGTCGGCGGCCAGCCCGGCGACGGCGCTGGCGCC
>DASRUW010000394.1:0-6551 GCA_035655255.1 Telluria sp.
TGCTGGAACGCTTTACTGGCGGCGAACTGCCGCCGCCCCAGCCCGAGCTGATTGAACAGCTGCAGAACCTGCGCGCGCATCTGCCGCGCGAGGCGCCCGCGTCGCCGTACGCGCAAGCCGCGCCGGAGCTGCGCGAGCACCTCGATGCGCTGTTCGCCGCGACCTATTCCGACCTGATTTCGAACCCGCCGCCTGAGAGTTCGATGCCCGGCCTGGGCGAGGTGCCGAAGGTGCCGGAAGCGGTGGTCCAGGAGATGGACCAGCTGTTCGACGCCGCGTTCGACGATGCCTTCGACGCGCCGGTGCTGACCCAGGTCGCGCCGGAGCCGCTGGCGGCCAGTCCGGCGCTGCCGGTGCCGGATGCCGTGCTGACCGATGCGCCGCTCGAACACGAGGATGCGGAGAGCTTCACCGGCTCGTCCGTGCCCGCGCCGGAAGACGAGGAGCACGCCCAGGCCTTTGCCCTGGGCGCGTCGCCCGCCGACGATGCCGAAGGCCTGCTGGAGCCGCCGCCGGAAACGGGCGCGGTACCCGAGCCGCTCGCCGATATCGATGAACTCCTGCTGTCCGCGGAGAGCGTGGCCGCCGCTTTGGTGCCGGCCGGCGAACAGGAAGCCGGAGCCTTCGCGCCCGGCGCGGCCCTGGCCGCCGATGCCGGGCCGCTGCTCGAGCCTCTCCCTGAGCTGACGCTCGAACCGGAACCGGCCGGCGACGAACTCCTGCTGCCGGTGGAGAGTCTGGACGCCGTCCCGGCTCCTGCCGATGATGCGGAAGCCGAAGCGTTCGCGCTGGGCGCGGCGCCTGTTTCCGACGCCGAGGCCCTGTTGGAGCGGGTGCCCGAACCGGCGCTCGAGCCGGAGCCGGTGCCCGCAGCGCCGCTGCCCGCCACCGGGCCGGCCCGCGACGAATTGCTGCTGCCGGCCGACAGCGTCAGCGCCGCCGCGGCGCCCGCGGACGAACAGGAAGCCGAGGCGTTCGCGCTCGGCGCTTCCCCGCTGGCCGATGCCGAGGCGCTGCTGGAGCCGGCCGCGCAAGCGGTGGAGGAAATGCCACCGTCCATGGGTATTTCCGTCACGCCGGACGACACCGCGACGCTGGCGGCCGCGCTGGCCGACGATCTTGACCCGGACCTGCTGCCGGTCTTCATCGAGGAAGCCACCGACCTGCTGCCGCAGATCGGCGCGGCCCTGCGCAGCTGGCAGCAAAAGCCCGGCGACACCGCGCCCGCCCACGCGATGCAGCGCATGCTGCACACCGTGAAGGGCAGCGCGCGCATGGCCGGCGCGATGCGCCTCGGCCAGCACACGCACGACATCGAGACCCAGGTCGAGAACATGGTCCACGCCGGCACCAGCACGCCGGCCGCTTTCGACGAGCTGATGGCCAACTTCGACCAGGCCATGCTGATGTTCGAGCGCCTGCAGGCCGGGGAGGCGGCGGCCGCGCCACTGCCCGCCGCGCAACCGTCCGCTGCGCAGACATCCGCCGCGTCGCAGGCGCCGGCCGAGGAGCAGCAGGCCGTCCAGGCCCGCACGCCGCTGGTGCGGGTGCGCGCCGACATCCTCGACCGCCTGGTCAACCAGGCCGGCGAAGTGTCGATCGCGCGTTCCAAGCTGGAGACCCAGATCGGCACCGTCAAGGCGTCCCTCGACGACTTCGCGGACAACCTGACCCGCCTGCGCGCCCAGCTGCGCGAGATCGAGATCCAGGCCGAGACCCAGATCGCATCGCGCCTGTCGATCGCCGGCGAGCGCGAATTCGATCCGCTCGAATTCGACCGCTTCACGCGCCTGCAGGAACTGACCCGGATGATGGCGGAGAGCGTCAGCGACGTCGCCTCCTTCCACGACGGCCTGGTGCGCGCCATCGACGGCGCCAGCGGCGACCTGGCCGTGCAGTCGCGCCTCACGCGCGACTTGCAGCAGGACCTGATGCGGGTGCGCATGGTGCCGTTCGCGAGCCTGTCCGAGCGCCTGTTCCGCGTGGCGCGCCAGGCGGCCAAGGAACTGGACAAGCGCGTCAACCTCGACATCCGCGGCGGCAACGTGGAGATCGACCGCAGCGTGCTGGAACAGATGGCCGCGCCGTTCGAGCACCTGCTGCGTAACGCCATCGTGCACGGCATCGAGCCGCGCGCGCGCCGTGCCGCAGCGGGCAAGCCGGAAACGGGCGAGCTGCTGGTGCAGGTGAGCCAGCAGGGTAACGAGGTCGTGCTGGCCTTCAGCGACGACGGCGGCGGCCTGGACCTGGACCGTATCCGCGCCAAGGCCGAAGAACGTGGGTTGTTGGAACAAGGCCAGGTGGTGAGCGATGCCGCCTGCGCGGACCTGATCTTCGAACCGGGCTTCTCCACCGCCGACGCGCTGACCGAGCTGGCCGGCCGTGGCGTCGGCATGGACGTGGTGCGCTCGGAAGCCGAGTCCCTCGGCGGCCGCGTGGCGATCGATTCCACGCGCGGCGCCGGCACCCGCTTCACCATCCACCTGCCGCTGACGCTGGCCGTCACCCAGGTGGTGCTGACCCGCAGCGCCGGCACGGTGTACGCGCTGCCGGCGATCCTGGTCGAACAGGTGCTGCAGGTGAAGGAGGCCGCCATGCAGATGGCGCTGACCGCCGGCCGCATCGAACACCAGGGCGCGGTGCTGCCGCTGCATTACCTGCCGACCCTGCTCGGCGAGCGCGAAGCGCGCCCGCTGGTGCAGCGTTCCAGCCCCGTGCTGGTGCTGCGCAACGGCGCGGACCGCATCGCCCTGCTGGTCGACCTGGTCGAGGGCAACCGCGAGGTGGTGGTCAAGAACATCGGCCCCCAGCTCGCGCGCATGGCCGGCATTGCCGGCGCCACCGTGCTCGGCTCGGGCGACATCGTCCTGATCCTCAATCCGGTGACGCTGGCCCATCATCTGGAACTGCATCCGGAACTGCGGGCCCAGGGCGGCGGCGCCGGCGCGGGTGCCGCGCCGGTCCTGTTCGAGCGGCGCGGCGTGATCATGGTGGTGGACGATTCCCTCACCGTGCGCAAGGTGACCCAGCGCCTGCTGGAGCGCGAGGGCTACCAGGTGGTGCTGGCCAAGGACGGCGTGGACGCGCTGGAACAGGTGCAGGAGACGCGTCCGGACCTGATGCTGGTCGATATCGAGATGCCGCGCATGGACGGCTTCGACCTCACCCGCAACATCCGCGGCAACGACTCCACCCGCGACATCCCGATCATCATGATCACGTCGCGCACGGCGGACAAGCACCGCAACTACGCGTTCGACCTGGGCGTGAACGGCTACTTCGGCAAGCCGTACCAGGACGCGGTGCTGCTCGAAGCGATCGCCGGCCTGCTCAAGCAGCCTGCCTGACGACGGCGTAGCGCGCCAGCGTCAGGCGGCGCGCTTCGTCGTGCGCGACGATGGGGGCCGGGTAGCCGGCCTTCCCGCCCGCCAGCCAGGGCGCGTGCAGCGCCTTGCCCTTCAGTCCCGCCAGTTCCGGCACATAGCGCAGGATGAATTTTCCGTCCGGGTCGAACCTCTCCGACTGGGTGACGGGATTGAAGATTCGGAACCAGGGCTGGGCGTCGCAGCCGCAGGAAGCGGCCCACTGCCAGCCGCCGTTGTTGGCGGCCAGGTCGTAGTCGTTCAGCTGCTGCGCGAAATAGCGCTCGCCCCGGCGCCAGTCCAGGCCCAGGTCCTTGGTGAGGAAGCTGGCCGCGACCATGCGCAGGCGGTTGTGCATGTAGCCCGTGGTGTTCAGCTGGCGCATGGCCGCGTCCACCAGCGGATAGCCGGTGCGGCCCGCGCACCAGGCCGCGAACAGCTCCTCGGCCTGCGGCCCCTGTTCCCAGGCGATCGCGTCGTAGGCGGGCTTGAAGCTGGCGCTCACCACGCGCGGATGGTGCCAGAGGATCATCTGGTAGAACTCGCGCCAGACCAGCTCGGAGAGCCAGGTGGCCGCGCCCGCGCCGCCGGCGCCGGACGCCGCCAGTTCGTGCGCGCTGCGCGCCAGCTGGCGGATCGACACCGTGCCGAAACGCAGGTGGACCGAGAGGTAGGACGGGCCCTTGCGCGCCGGGAAGTCGCGCGCCACGTCGTACTGGGCGATCCGGCCCAGGAAATCCTCGAACAGGGCGGCGCCGGCCGCCGCGCCCGGCGTGATGCCGAGCGCGGCCAGATTGGTCCGTTCGAAGCCCAGCTCTTCCAGCGAGGGCAGGGCGGGCGGGCCGGGCGGCGGCGCCAGGCGCGCGGCGTGCGCGTGGGTGTCGAAGGGCGCCAGCACGGCCGGGTCGCGCGCGAGGCGGGCCTGCCAGGCGCGCCGGTAAGGCGTGAACACCGAGAACGGCTCGCCCGCCTGGGTCAGTACCTCGTCCCGGGCGAACACCACCTGGTCCTTCACGGCGTGGAAGGCGCGCCCGTCCGCCTGCAGCGCCCGCGCCACCGCGGCGTCGCGCGCGCGCGCCTGCGGCTCGTAATCCTCGTTGGTAAATACCGCGTCCACGCCCAGCTGCGCCGCCAGGGCGGGCAGTCGCTCCTGTGCCACACCGCGCGCGGCCAGCAGATGGCCGCCCAGGGCGCGCAGTTCCCGGTCCAGCTCGGCCACGGCGCCGTGGATGAACTCAACCCGGCGGTCTGCCCGGGGCAGGGATGATAAAATAGCGTCGTCGTAGATAAACACACAATAAACGACGTTCGACGCTGTTAGCGCGTGAAATAGCGCGGCATGATCGAAAGTCCGCAAGTCGCGCCGGAACCAGACCAGGGAGGCGGGATAACGCATGGGCTGTGTGAATATCAATCCAACATGAGAAACGCCATTGTATGCTGCGTCGGCGGTGCCGCCGATGTGGTGTAAACTGTCGAAAAGTCCTGAGCCGCGATCCACGCCCAGAGTCAGTCCAAAGAGAGAGTACGCGTATGAAGAACAGCAAGGTCGGGAAATCTCTGCCCATCAAAGGACTCACCCACGGCGGCGCGGAGGCCGGATCCGCGCGCGCGGCCCCGCCCGAGCTCAATCTGGCCAATCACTTCCTGATCGCGATGCCCGCCATGCAAGACCCCATCTTCGGGGGAACGGTGGTCTACGTCTGCGAACATAACGAAAAAGGCGTGCTCGGCGTGGTGATCAACAAGCCCACGGACATGACCATGGAAAGCCTGTTCGAGCGCATCGACATCAAACTGGCCGACGGCATGTCCGGACCCAAGGTGAGCGATCCCATCATGTTCGGCGGCCCGGTGCAGGACGACCGCGGTTTCGTGCTGCATTCGCCGGCGCGCCATTACTCGTCCTCGCTGGCCGTCACCGACGACGTGGCCTTCACCACCTCCATCGACGTGCTCGAAGCCGTGGCCAAAGGCGAAGGCCCACAGCGCCTGCTGGTGTCGATCGGCTACGCGGGCTGGAGCCCCGGCCAGCTGGAAGAGGAAATCAGCCGCAACGGCTGGCTCACCGTGGGCGCCGACGCGCACGTCCTGTTCGACCTGCCGATCGAGGAGCGCTACACGGCCGCCATGAAACTCCTGGGGATCGACCCCCTCATGCTCGCCTCCGAGGCCGGCCATGCGTAATGGCTGAAATCGTCCTCGGCTTCGACTTCGGCATCAAGCGCATCGGCATTGCGATGGGCAATACGCTCACCGGCCACGCGCAGCCGCTCGCCGTGATCGACGCGGCCGACAACGCCACCCGCTTCGCCCGGATCGGCGACCTGATCGCGCAGTGGCAGCCGGCCCGCCTCGTGGTCGGCGAGCCGCGCCACCCGGACGGCGCCGAACACGAGATGACGGCGCGCTGCCGCCGCTTCGCCAACCAGCTCCAGGGCCGCTACAACCTGCCGGTCGTCCTGGTCGACGAACGCTATTCGTCGGCCGTCATTCCCGCCCGGCGGGGCGAGGTCATCGACGACCGGGCTGCCTCCATCATTTTGCAACAATACTTTGACGAACATGTCCCACACTAATCCATCCGCGCCCGACGCGGAGGCGCTCTACCGGGCGCTGCTCGACCAGGTCCGCGCCGGCCTGGAAGGCGTGGCCGACGCGGCCATCGTCGGCATCCATTCGGGCGGCGCCTGGCTGGCCGAACGCCTCGCGCGCGACCTGGGCCTCACCGCCCGCCTGGGTTCCATCGATGTCTCGTTCTACCGCGACGACTATGCCAAGAAGGGCCTGCATCCGGACGTGAAGCCGACCCACATCGGCTTCTCGGTGGACGGCGCCACCATCGTGCTGGTGGACGACGTGCTGTTCACGGGCCGCACCACGCGCGCCGCGATCAACGTGCTGTTCGACTACGGCCGCCCGGAGCGCATCCTGCTGGCGGCCCTGGTGGACCGCGGCGGACGCCAGCTGCCGGTGGCGGCGGACTTCGTCGGCGCGCATGTCGCGCTGGAGCGCGGCCAGTCGCTGGCCCTGGCCCGCGCGGCCGACGACCGCCTGGTGCTGACGGTGGAGGAGGACCATGTATAACCCGCAGCTGAACAAGAACGGCGAACTGCGCCACCTGATCACCACCGAGGGCCTGCCCAAGGCGATCCTGAACCACATCCTCGACACCGCCTCGTCCTTCGT
>DASRUW010000395.1:0-3844 GCA_035655255.1 Telluria sp.
CTGCTGCGCGTGAGCGCTCCCATCGCCCAGGCCCAATTCGCCGAGAGCCGCATCATCAACCTGCTGCACTACCAGACCATGGTCGCGACCAAGGCGGCCCGCTGCGTGCAGGCGGCGGCGGGACGCGAACTGGTCGATTTCGGTCTGCGCCGCTCCCACGGCGCGGAAGCGGGCTTGCTGTCGGCGCGCGCCAGCTATCTGGCCGGCTTTCACGGCAGTGCCACCACCCTGGCGGGGATGCGCTACGGGATTCCGGTGTCCGGCACCATGGCGCACTCCTTCGTCCAAGCCCACGAGAGCGAGGGCGCCGCCTTTCGCGCGTTCTGCCGCGTGTTCCCCGGCCAGGCGACCCTGCTGATCGATACCTACGACATCGATGCCGCCACGCGCGAGGTGGTGGAGTTGAGCGCGGAGCTGCGCGCGGCCGGCCAGCCGCCGGTGGCGGCCGTGCGCATCGACAGCGGCGACCTTGCGGTGCAGGCCAGGCGCGTGCGCGCGCTGCTGGACGACGGCGGCTGCCGCCATATCCGCATTGTGGCCAGCGGCAATCTGGACGAATACGCGATCGCGCGCCTGGCGGGGCAGGGCGTACCGATCGACGTGTACGGCGTGGGCACGCGCATGAACACGGCGGCCGACGCGCCCTACCTGGATTGCGCCTACAAGCTGGTCGAATACGCCGGCCAGCCGCGCCGCAAGCGTTCGGAGAAGAAGGCCACCTGGCCGGGACGCAAGCAGGTCTGGCGCGAGCTCGATCATGCCGGCCACATCGCGGGCGACACCCTGGCCCTCGCAGGGGAGACGATGCCGGGGCGACCGCTGCTGCAGCCCGTCCTGCGCGCCGGACGCCTGTGCGCGCCGCTGCCGCCGCTGGAACGGATCCGCGAGACGGTGCGGCGCGAGCTGGCCAGCCTGCCGCCGGCGCTGTGTACGCTGGAGCCGGTCGATCCGCTGCTGCCCGAACCTTCGGCCGCCCTGCGCGCGCTGACCGCACAACTCGATGCGCGGCAGGCCGCCGCGCGCCACTAAGGAGTGACCATGTTCCGCCACATTCTTGTTCCCGTGGACGGCTCGGAGCTGTCCCGCCAGGCCGCCGCGGCCGGCGTCGAACTGGCGCGCGAGTGCGGCGCGTCGGTCAGCGCGCTGCACGTCGTGCCGCCCCTGCAGCCGGACCTGCTAGAAGCCTGGGCCCACCACGACCCCGGCTACGCCGCCAAACGCCGCGCGATCTACGAGGAGGCGGCCGTGCGCTACCTGGATTTCGTCTCCAATCGCGCCGCCGCCGAACACGTCCCGTGCGCCACGCTGCAGGTGGAATCGGCCGCGCCGGCGGACGCCATCCTGCGCACGGCGCGCCAGCTCGGCTGCGACCTGATCTACCTCGGCTCGCACGGCTGGGGCAAGCAGGAGGGCGACTGGCTCGGCAGCGTCAGCCTGCGCGTGCTGCAGGCCGCGCCGATGCCGGTCCTGGTGCATCGCCCGCGCGTGTCATGAGGGCCGCGGGACCGGACAAGACGCAGGAGCCGCCATCCCTGCGGGCGCCCTGGTGGGTGTGGGTGGCGGCGGGCGTCCTGCTGCTGGTGGCGCAGTTCTATTTCCAGCGCGCGTCCGGCGGCAGCCTGGCCTACAGCGACTTCCGGCGCGTGCTGGAAGCCGGCAAGGTCGAGGAGCTGGTCATCGCCACCGACACCCTGAGCGGCAGCCTGCGCAACGAAGGCCTGGAGCCGCTGCTGGAGGCCGATGTCCGGCGCGGCCTGGATTGCGCCGGCAAGCCGCGTTGCCGCTTCACGGCGGTGCGCGTGAGCGATCCCGACCTGGTGGCCGACCTGCAGCAGGCCAAGGTGCGCTACACGGGCGTGCCGGAGGCGGGGTGGGGCGCATCGCTGCTCACCTGGCTGCTGCCGCTGCTGTTCATGTACTGGATCCTGCGTGGCGCCATGCGCGGCGGGATGCCCGCGGCGGGCCTGTTCGACATCGGGCGCAGCCATGCGCGCATGTACGAAGCGAGCAAGAGCGGCGTACGCTTCGCCGACGTGGCCGGCATCGACGAAGCACGCGAGGAACTGATGGAGGTCGTCTCCTTCCTCAAGGATCCGGACCGCTACCGCCGCCTGGGCGGCAAGATCCCCAAGGGCATCCTGATCGTCGGCGCGCCCGGCACCGGCAAGACCCTCTTGGCCAAGGCGGTGGCGGGCGAGGCGGGCGTGCCGTTCTTCTCGATCAGCGGCTCGGAGTTCGTCGAGATGTTCGTCGGCGTCGGCGCGGCGCGGGTGCGCGACCTGTTCGCGCAGGCGCAGGCCAAGGCGCCCTGCATCATCTTCATCGACGAACTGGACGCGCTCGGCCGCGCGCGCGGCGTGGGCGGCGTGGTCGGCGGCTACAACGAACAGGAGCAGACCCTCAACCAGCTGCTGGTCGAAATGGACGGTTTCGACACCAGCCGCGGCGTGATCATCCTGGCCGCCACCAACCGGCCGGAGATCCTCGACCCGGCGCTGCTGCGGCCGGGGCGCTTCGACCGCCACATCGCGCTCGACCGGCCGGACGTGGAAGGCCGTGAACAGATCCTGCGCGTGCATGCCCGCAACGTGCGCCTGGCCCCGCAGGTCGACTTGAAGCAGCTCGCGCGCCGCACGGCGGGCTTCGCCGGCGCCGACCTGGCCAACCTGGTCAACGAGGCGGCGCTCCTGGCCGGCCGCGCCGGCAAGGACCAGGTGGAGATGGCCGATTTCGACGAGGCGATCGAGCGCAGTGTCGCCGGCCTGCAAAAGCGCGCCCGCGTCATGAGCCGCACCGAGAAGGAGATCGTGGCCTACCACGAGGCCGGCCATGCCCTGATCGCCGAGAGCCGCCCCGGCGCCGACCGCGTCGCCAAGATTTCGATCATCCCGCGCGGCATCGCCGCCCTGGGCTACACCCACCAGATGCCGGCCGAGGACCGCCACCTGCTCCAGCGGCGCGAGCTGCTGGACCGCCTGGACGTGTTCCTGGGCGGCCGCCTGGCCGAGGAACTGGTGTTCGGCGATTCCTCCACCGGCGCCCAGAACGACCTGCAGATGGCGACCGACCTGGCGCGCCGCATGGTGACGCAATACGGCATGAGCGAAGGGGTGGGCCTGACGGTGTGCGAAGGCGGCCCGAATCCGTTCGGCCTGCCCGCGGCCGCGCCGCAGCGCGCCTTCAGCGAGCACACAGCACAGACGGTGGACGCGGAAGTGGCACGCCTGCTGGCAGAAGCGGGGGAGCGGGTGCGGCGCACCCTGACCGAGCGCCGCGCCGCGCTCGAAGCGCTGGCGCGCGGCCTGCTGGAACACGAATCGCTGGAACGGGCCGAGATCGACGCGCTGCTCGGGCCGCGGGCGGCGGCGTGAGCGGATCAGCCTTCGTTGAAGTGGCAGACGTAATGGACCGGCTCCAGCGCCTCCAGTTCGAAGCGCTCGTGGGCCCGGACCGGGAAGCGCTGGCCCGGACCGTAGTCGCTCCAGGCGCCGGATTCGCCGACCCGCACCCGGCAGTGGCCGTCCACGATTTCCATGATCTCGTCCTGGTCGGCGCGGAACGGAACTGTGTCACGCACGACGACGCCGATGGTCTTGCGGGTATGGCCGGGGAAGCTCAGGTCGTAGGAGATGCACTTGCCCTCCTGATACACATTGGCCTTTTTACTGATCGCGACATGCTCGAACTGGGTACCCATCAGTGTCTCCTCGTGGTTGGTGGCGCTAAGCAGTCTAGGCGCAAAGCGCGCGGCGCGCTTATGCGCGCGATCAAACGTGCGGGCCCAGGACCGGTGTGCAACTGTTACAACAGTGATGCCAAAAAGTCCCATAATTTCCGTAAATCA
>DASRUW010000396.1:0-6068 GCA_035655255.1 Telluria sp.
GCGCGGGCGGCATGGCGCCCGACAGGCCGCCGATGACGATGTTCTGCGGCGTGGCCGGCTTGAGCAGCATGGTGTAGATGACCGCGTAGCCGACAAAGGTCACGAAGGTGAGCCACATCGTGAGGGGATTGACGAACTCATACAACACCCACATGCCGATCCCTCCGATCAGGGCGGAGAACACGAGGGTCTGGGTACGGGTCAATTCGCCCATCGCGGTCGGGCGGCGGGCGGTGCGCGCCATGCGCGCGTCGAGCTCGGCCTCCACTACGCAATTGACGGCGAAGGCGGCGCCGGCGAGGAGCCAGATGCCGATGGTGCCGGCGGCGAGCACGCGCCAGCCGGGAAAACCGTCGGTGGCGAGGAACATGCCGATCACCGCGCAGAACACGGCCAGCTGCGTCACGCGCGGTTTGGTCGACGCCCAATACTGGGCGGCGCGGTTGACGCCTTTGTGGGTTGCGGTGTGAGTGGTCATGCGGCGGACGGCTGATGGCTAGCGCGGTAGTTTAACATGGTAAAAAACATGACCAGGAGCGCGGCGCCAGCATTGTGCAGCACCGCGACGGCCAGCGGAGAACTGAGATAGATGGTCGTGATGCCGGTAACCGCCTGGGCCGCCAGGACGATGCCGATCCCGCGCGCGAGCGGGCGCAGCGCGGCCACCCGCGCGGCCCGCGCGGCCGTGTACCCGGCCACCAGGAACACCACCAGCGCGAAGTTGCGGTGCACCCAGTGGATGGCCGTCAGTGCGGCGAACGGCAGGTAGTGACCGGCGGCCGTCTTGCCCAGCTCGCGCCATAGCGTAAAGCCGTGTTCCATGTCCATCGGCGGCACCCACTGCCCCGCGCACTGCGGATACTCGGTGCAGGCCAGCGTCGCGTAGTTGGTGCTGACCCAGCCGCCCAGCGCCACCTGGATCGCGACGACGATGCCGGCGCAGGCGGCCCAGCGGCGCAAGCCGCCGTGCGCCGTTGCGTGCGTCTTCGCCGGCGCATCCTGGCGCGACGCGAGCCAGGTGAACAAGGCCAGGGCGCCCATGCCGAGCAAGAGGTGGCCGGTCACGACGATCGGCTGCAGCTTGAGGGTGACGGTCCAGCGCCCGAACGCCCCGGTCAGGCAGATCCAGCCCAGGATAGCCAGCGGCAGTCCGGGCGCGTACGGAGCGCCGGCGGCAGGCGCGGCGCGCCAGCGCTTCCACGACCACGCCACCAGCCAGATCGCGAGCACGCCGATCACCATGGCGAAGGTCCGGTGGATCATCTCGATCCAGGCCTTGAACATCGTCACGGGGCCGGTGGGCAGCAGGGCCTCGGCCTGGGCGATGTGCTCGTGCGCGAGGAAGGGATTGGCCAGGCCGTAGCAGCCCGGCCAGTCCGGACAACCGAGTCCGCTGTCGGTCAGGCGCGTGAACGCGCCGAACACCACCAGGTCGAAGGTCAGGAACATCGCCACGCGCGTGAGCTTGCGATAGCGATTGGCGTCGCGCGCGCTCAGCACCCACACCAGCGGCAGCGCGGCCACGACGAGCGCCGTCGCGCTCAGGAGGAACAGGGTCCAGGCAGACATGAAATCAGCCGATCGCCGAAGCCTTGAGCAGCTTGGCGATGTCCTTCTTGACCTTGGCCGGGTCGGGGTCGACCGGGAAGCGCATCATGAGGTTGCCGAGCGGGTCGACCAGGTACAGGTGGCCGGAAGCGCTCTCCTTGCCTTCCACCGGCAGCCAGTGGGCCAGCGCCGCGGCGTTCACGCGCAGGATGCGCATGCCGTCGTATTCGCGCAGGAGGATGGTGTCGAGCGGCGTATCGTCCGTCACCAGCCAGACGCGCTCGATGCGGTCCATCTCCTTGCCCTGCATGAGGCGCAGCTGGCGCATGGCGAACAGCTGGCGGCGGCAGGCATCGTCGCACGCGCCGGGACCGGATTTGATCATCAGCCATTTGCCCTTGTAGGCGGCCAGGCTGGACGGCTTCCCGTCGAGGGTGGTGGCGGACAGCTCCGGCATCGGCAGCTGGCGCGGGTCGAGGATGGATCCGTAGTTGTTGCGGCCCATCTTCTCGGCGAAGCCGCCGTAATAGACGATGTAGGAGGCGATGACGGGCGCGGCGCAGATGCCGAGAATGGCCAGCATCTTCCAGCGTCCGCTACGCGTTTGTTTGACGTTTTCCACTTCTGAATCCTGTGAAGACAAAGAACAAGACGGCCATCGCGCTCAGCGCATACCACTGGAACGCATAGCCCTGGTGTTTTTCGATGCCCAGCGCCGGCGCGGGCCAGTCGCGCGCCAGCGTGTCGGCGCCGGTCCCGGCCTGTTCGAGGACGAACGGGAGGAAGGCCCTGCCGCTGGCCTGCGCCACCTGTGCCGGACCGGTATTTTGCACGATCGCGCCGGGCGTGAGCGGCTCTGCCGTCCCCAGTTCGAGCGCGTGGCCGACGTCGTGCACGGCGATGCCTTCGACGGTGACCGTGCCGGACGGCGTGGCATACGGCTGGATATGCTCGCGCCGGGCCGCGTCGCGTGGCAGCCAACCGCGCGCGACCAGCACATGCCGGTCGGTGCCGGCGAGCCGGAACGGCATCAGCACATAAAAGCCGGCCTGCCCGTGGTGCGGCCGGTTATCGAGGTAAAGCGGCCAGTCGGCCACGAACTGGCCGGTGGCGCGCACGCGCCGGTACTCGATGTCGGCGGGCGCTGCGATCGACCCATCGAGCACCAGCGGCGCCGCTTGGGCGCGCTCCTCGAGCTTGTGCTGCAGCGCCAGCTTCTGCGCCGCGCGCCCGCTCTGCCAGTTGCCGAGGGCCAGCCCGGCCGCGGCGACCGCCAGCGTGGCGAGGAAAGGAATGGTACGGAAGCGGAAGCGCATTACAATACCCGCATGAAAATCTTTGTGGCCATTGCCTTCATCCTCATCATCGCCAGCCTGGGCTCGGCGCTGTTCTTCCTGATGCGCGACAAGGGCAAGAGCGACCGCACCGTGCAGGCGCTGGCGCTGCGCGTGGGCTTGTCGATCTTCCTGTTCCTCACCATCCTGGTCCTGTACAAGCTGGGCTACATCAAGCCGACCGGCATCCGCTATTAAGCGAAAAAGCCGCACGGCCGGGTCGCCCCGCGTGCGGCTTCTCGCCAGCCGGGCGGCGCACGGCCGCCCCGCAGCTTACATCCAGTAGACGATCACGTACAGGCCGAGCCAGACCACGTCCACGAAGTGCCAGTACCAGGCCGCGCCTTCGAAGGCGAAGTGGCGCTCCGGCGTGAAGTCCCCGCGCAGCACGCGGCGCAGCACGACCGACAGCATGATCGCGCCCATGGTCACGTGGAAGCCGTGGAAGCCGGTCAGCATGAAGAAGGTCGAGCCGTAGATGCCGGACGTGAGCTTCAGGTTCAGTTCCGTGTAGGCGTGGTGATATTCGTAGGCCTGGAAGCCCATGAAGACCGCGCCCAGCAGGATCGTCAGGAACAGCCAGAATGCGGTCTTGCCGCGGTGGCCGGCGCGCAGGGCGTGGTGCGAGATGGTCAGGGTCACGCCCGAAGTCAACAGCAGCGCGGTGTTGATGGTCGGGATCGGGAACGGGCCCATCTTGCTGAACGGCTCGGTGGTGCCGCCCGGGGTGTTGCCCCACTGGGCCACGAAGTCGGGCCAGATCACCTTGTGATCCAGGTCGCCCAGCCACGGCAGCGAGATCGAGCGGGCATAGAACAGCGCGCCGAAGAAGGCGCCGAAGAACATCACTTCGGAGAAGATGAACCAGCTCATCGACCAGCGGAAGGACGAGTCGATCCGCTGCGAATACTTGCCGCCTTCGGATTCCGCGATCGCGTCGCCGAACCAGAAGTACAGCACGGTGATGGTGCACAGGATGCCCAGGAGGTTCAGCGGCATGCCCCAGGAGGCGCCGTTGACCCAACCGGACGCGCCGGCCATGGTGGCCAGCAGCGACATGCCTGCCAGCACGGGCCAGCGGGACGGACCGGGCACGAAGTAGTACGGCGCGGCGTTGGTGGAACTCATTGTCATCTCCCTCACAAAAACTCGTCGGTTGTCTTTATTACTTGGATACTGCGAATTTGACCACGGTGACCAGCACGGCGATGAACAGGGCGGCGCCGAGCACGCCCGCGATGATCACGTGGACCGGATTCAGGCGCGCCTGGTCCTGCTCGTAATCGCTGCGCTTGCGGATGCCGAAGAAGGACCAGAACACGGCCTTCATCGTCGCCCCGAAGGACGCCTTGCGCTGGCTTGCTTCCTTCAAGTCGCTCATCTCTGTTCATTTCTGCGCCGCGGCGCCGTTCACCTCGAAAAACGTGTACGACAGGGTGATGGTCTTCACATCCTTCGGCAAGGCCGGGTCGATGAAGAACACCACCGGGTACTGCTTCGCCTCGTTCGGCTTGAGCGTCTGCTGCTTGAAGCAGAAGCACTCCACTTTCTTGAAGTGCGGCGCGGCCGACTGCGGCGCGTAGCTCGGGATGGCCTGCGCGACCATCGTGCGCGGCTGGGTGTTGACCACTTCGTAGACCACGGTGGTCAGCTCCCCCGGATGCACGGTCACGCTCGACCGGGTCGGGCGGAACCGCCACGGGCCGTGCGCGTTGCCATCCAATTCCACCGTCACGTTGCGGGAGGTGTCGACCTGGGTGTTCTTCCCGTCGGCCACCACCGTCCCGTCCTGACGGGTGAGCACGTTAATGCCAAGTACTTCGCACAGCTGGCGGTAGACGGGGATGAGTGCATAGCCGAAGCCGAACATCAGCACCGCCACCACCGCCAGCTTGGCCAGCATCGCCTTGTTCAGGCGGCGCGAGCCGGTTTGTTTCGTTTCCACTTAGTGCAGCCAGAGCCGTTTGATGAACACCATCGCAAAGAAGAACAGCGCCAGGGCGCCCAGCAGCAGGCCGGTGCGCGCGTTATTGGGTTTCTTCGGCTCGGCCATGATTTATTTCACCAGCGGCGGTTCTTCGAAGGTGTGGAACGGCGCCGGCGACGGCACGGTCCACTCCAGGCCTTCCGCGCCGTCCCACGGCTTGGCTTCCGCCTTCTTGCCGCCGCGGATAGCCGGCAGGACCACGAAGAACAGGAAGAACACCTGGGACAGGCCGAAGCCGAAGGCGCCGATCGACGCGAGCGTATTCCAGTCCGTGAACTGCGCCGGGTAGTCGGCGTAGCGGCGCGGCATGCCGGCCAGGCCCAGGAAGTGCATCGGGAAGAAGGTCACGTTAAAGGTGATCATCGAGGCCCAGAAGTGCACCTTGCCCATCGTCTCGTTGTACATGTGGCCGGTCCACTTCGGCGACCAGTAGTAGAAGCCGGCGAACAGGGCGAACAGCGAGCCGGCCACCAGCACGTAGTGGAAGTGGGCCACGACGTAGTAGGTGTCCTGCAGCTGGATGTCGACCGGGGTCACGGCCAGCATCAGGCCGGTGAAGCCGCCCATGGTGAACACGAAGATGAAGCCCACGGCGAACAGCATCGGGGTTTCGAAGGTCATCGAGCCCTTCCACATGGTGGCGACCCAGTTGAAGACCTTCACGCCGGTCGGCACGGAGATCAGCATGGTCGCGTACATGAAGAACAGCTGCGAGGTCACCGGCATGCCGGTGGTGAACATGTGGTGCGCCCAGACGATGAAGGACAGGATCGCGATCGACGCGGTCGCGTACACCATCGAGGCGTAGCCGAACAGCGGCTTGCGGGCGAAGGCCGGGATGATCGCCGAGACGATACCGAACGCCGGCAGGATCATGATGTACACCTCGGGGTGGCCGAAGAACCAGAAGATGTGCTGGTACATGACCGGGTCGCCGCCGCCGGCGGCGTTGAAGAACGAGGTGCCGAAGTGGCGGTCGGTCAGGGTCATGGTGATGGCGCCAGCCAGCACCGGCATCACGGCGATCAGCAGGTAGGCGGTGATCAGCCAGGTCCAGCAGAACATCGGCATCTTCATCAGGGTCATGCCCGGAGCGCGCATGTTCAGGATGGTGACGATGATGTTGATCGAGCCCATGATCGAGGACGCGCCCATGATGTGCATGGCGAAGATACCCATGTCCATGCCGGCACCCATCT
>DASRUW010000397.1:0-7468 GCA_035655255.1 Telluria sp.
ACGTCGAAGAGCGCTGGGAAGTGCAGTACTGGACCAAGGAATTGAACGTATCGGAGCAGGAGTTGCTCCGCGCCGTGGAAGCGGTCGGCCCGGCCGTGAGCAAGGTGCGTGACTTCCTGCGCAGCCAGTAGATCTATTGCAGTTCCTTCGCCAGCCCCAGGTTGTGGGCGTGCTGCATCTGGATGTAGTAACGGATCAGTTCCACGGGAACGTTGTAACTGCCCAGCGCTGACGGCTGGGCCACCTTGTTCAGTTCCATCACCAGGCCGAGCGTAAAACGGTCCATGCCGAACTGGAAGTGCTTGGACAGACTGGCATACAGAAAGATCGACGGCGTGTTCTGCTGATGCCGCGCCAGTACGCCGCCGACTTCCGATGGCTTGACATTGGTAATGTCCACGATGATGCACTGATGGTCCGAATCCTTGAAGGGCGCGACCGCATGGTGGCCGACCTCGTCGTGGTGGGTGAAGTTATAAGCCGGATCGTAGTGACCGGTGCGGCCTTGGCGAGCATCCTTGGCGATCTTGTCGTTGAGCGCCGAGCCGGGGAATTCGAAATAGGCAGGGCCGAGATCGAACCTCGACTGTTTCCTTAGCATCATCGCGATCATCCCGGCCTGCATCCCACTGTGCGTCAGGGCGGCGCCATTGAGGTGATAGCCGTGCTGTGCGATCGCGGCCCCGTAGGCCGCATGCACTGCCGCGCCGAATTCCATCGATGTCGGTGCCCATTGCTGCAGCTCGACCAACTGCAATCCGAATTCGTTGAGGTTTTCGATCACCTGGGTCACTTCGAGGAACAGGTCGCCCTTGTCCATGCCGTGGAAATTGCTGCTGCGCTGCATCTTGAGCAGCATTTGCGCCTTGGTCAGGTTGCCGATCAGGCGTTGTTGGACGTAGTCGAGCGTGGGGCCGGGTTGGAAGCCGCCCTTCTTGACCACGCCACGCACGTGGCTCATCGCCCGCGCCAGGGTACTGAACAAGGTCTCGTGCTGCGCATGGCCGGGGGTGATCGCGGCCGATGGGGCGACCGCGTCCGGCGGCCCGCCGCCCGGCCGTCCCAGGCCAAGCCAGGTGTCGTACAGCGCGAGCGCCTGGGTCATCTTGGCCACGTAGTAGTCCGGGTCCAACTGGCCCGGCCACAGGCGGATCGACCGTTGCAGGTCGGCGATGGTGGGATAGAGGAAGCCAAAGCTGTTACGCTGGTACATCTTGACCTTGGAGCCGCGGTTGAACGCATTCATGAGGAAGTCCATGTGCGGCTTGATGGTCGCGGTCGTCAGGGCCGGCCCCTTCGGCTCGATGATCGGACAGGGATAGGTGAAGAACTCGCTGTGCTGGCCGGCCACCACGATCCGGAAGTTGGCTGGATGGAGGGCAGCGAGCTGCGCCACGATCTGGCGGCAATGGTCCAGCACCGTGCTGGCGTGGCTCTTGGCGAAGTCGGTTTGCGGATCGGACGCCGCGTCGAGGTAGCCGCTCACCAGCGCCTGGTGCGTCGTGTCCATGTAGCGCTTCGGCTGGGCATCGATTGCCGGAGTGGTGTCCCCTTTGAATGCCTTTCCTCCTTGGGTCAACAGCTTTTCCTTGGCATAGGAGTTGACCTCGGCGCCATAGCCTGAATGCTGGTAGCGTCCGCGGTCGAATTCGGCGTGCGAGATGCCGGGGGTAATCGCAGCCATGTTCTTGAACTGCGCCGCGTCGTCGAGCTCCTTGTAGAAGTTGTAGACCGGGTCGACGAACACGAACTGTTTGCGGTTCTGATGCTTGAAGAACTGGCTTTGGCGGTTTTCGCCGGTGCGAAAGTAGTCGAAATGGGTCGTCGCGGTCGGCCGCAAGTCCTTGCCCTGGCGATGCTCGTTACCCGCGGTGTCATCGGCCGGCGCCGTATGGGTGAGCATCAGCAGGGATTGGGCACCGGTTTGCCTGTGCAGCTTGCCGCGCTTGCGCGCCGCGTCGGACGACTTGCCTTGGCGTTGTCCCAGGCGCGCCCGCCAGGCCGCCATCCGGTCGCGCAGCACGGTGCCGATCAATTGCGTATTCCCCGGCGCCATGCGCACGGCCGGCGCGGATTCGATGGTGGTCATGATGGCCGCGGCGGTATGGGGAGCATGATCGTCGTAGGTCTGCAGCAGCAGTTCTTTCACGGCGTCGTTTGCGCCGCCGTCCGCGAGGATTTGATCCAGCAGTGCGTCGAGGCGGCCCGCTGCGCCATGATCGGTGGCGGCGTACTTCTTGAATGCGGCGAGGATGTACTTTTCGCGCAGTGCCGCCAGGCGCTGGATCTGCTCGGTCGTGTCGGCATCGACAGCGGTCATGTCCCAGACTGGTTGCACCACCGCTCCGGCAGCGGCCGACTTGGCCAGCGGGCGCGGCTCGGCATGTGCAGCCGGCGTGCTGGCTGCCAGCGCGCCCATCGTGTCCGCCTCGCGCTCGAGCGCCGGGGTGTCGTTGATGTTCACATCCGGCTTGAGCTGAGTGGTCGCCTGCACGCGGCCACGCTTTTGCTGCACGACGTGCCAGGCTTCGTGCGGCAGATGACGCTCCTGGCCAGGCGCGAGATGAATCTGATTTCCCTGGGCGTAGGCGTGGGCCTGCAGCTGCGCCGGCTTGGGCGAATTGCGGTGGACCTGGACATCCGCCATCGACAGCCCGGACAATTGTTCGATGCCGGTTCGCAGGGGAGCCGGCAGTCCGTCCGCACTGGACTTGGGGGCGTTGGCCGCGTCTTGCAGCTGCTTGAGCTGGGCCGTCCGGGGACTGGTGTTGATGTCCCTGCTGAGCTGCCGCTGTGCCACCGCCGCAGCCCGCTCATCCGCCACCGGAGTCTCCGGCGCGGCGGTCCGCTGGTGGCTTTCCGTTGCCGGAGCGTTGTCTTGCTGGACTGGCACGGTAACACGCATGAGCGGCACCTCTAGTTGCAATATTGCAACGATGGTAGCAAGCTCAAGGGTTAGATGCAACCGTGTTCAGGACTCCGGGCCGAGCTTGATGACGGTGACGGCGCAGTTGGCCTCGGCCACGACCTGCGAAGACACGCTGCCCAGGTAGCGGCGCAGGGCCGAGCTGCCGCGCGCGCCCAGCACGATGTGGTCGGCGCGGTTGTCGTTGGCGTAGCTGACGATGGCGGCGGCCGGGTCGGGCGACTCCAGCACGTGGTAGGTGACGCGCTCCTCGCCGATGCCGAGCGGGCGCGCCCAGCTGCGCAGCTCGGCCAGCTGCTTGACGTGAACATTTTGCCCCTGTTGCACGATACTTTCGTCAAGGCCGATGCGGTTCACGCGCCGCACCGTCACGCAGGCCAGCCGCGCGCCGGGCTTGGCTTCCAGGATCAGGGCCGCGTGCTTGCGGATGGCGTCCGCCAGCTCGGGCGCGCACTGCAAGTCCAGCGCCGTCACCACGATCGGCGCGGCGGAGAGCTGGCCTTCCGCGCTTTGCTGGAACAGGCTGTCCACGCCGGTCAAGGCGAAGCGCCGGCGCAGCACCTTGAGCGCGCCATCGCGCTTGAGCTTCTCCGCGCGGCGCGTGAGCGGAAGCTGCTCGTGGTGCTGCAGCACGAATGCCAGCTGCGCCATCGTGTCGAAGCGGCGCGCGGGCCGCACTTCCAGGCAGCGCAGGATCACTTCCTGCAGCCAGGGCGGCAGGTCCGGCTTGTGCGCACGAGGCGGCACCGGGTCGCGCCAGATGCGCACCTTCAGCTTGTTCCGGCCAGGATTGCCGAACGGGCGCTGGCCGGTGCACAGGTGGTACATCAGCACCCCGAGCGCAAACTGGTCGCTGCGCGGTTCGCGCCGCACGCCCAGCACCTGCTCGGGCGCGATGTAGGGCGCGGTGCCGAATGGCAGGCGGAATTCCTCGTCCAGCAGGTCGGGCAGCTGGTCGTGGCGGGCGACGCCGAAGTCGATCAGCACCGCCGTGCCGTCCGGGCGGAACATGATGTTGGACGGCTTGATGTCGAGATGGATGACGTGCTGGCGGTGCAGGTCCTGCAGGGCCAACGCCACGCGGATGGCGATGTCCACCACTTCGGTCCAGGGCAGGGGCGAGCGCTCGAAGCGCGCCAGCAGCGATACGCCAGGCACCCGCTCCATCACGATGTAGGGCTGGGCGTCGAAGCCGCCGGCGCCGTAGAAGCGCGGCACGTGGCGCCCCTTCAGCTTGGGCATGATCATCTGTTCGACTTCGAAGGCGACGATGGCGGTCGGGTCTTCGGTCGTGAACAGCCGCGGCACCTTCATGATCAGGTCCGAGCCCTGGTGGCGGTCCTGCAGGTCGGTCACGCGCCACAGGGCGGCCATGCCGCCGGTGTGCAGCTTTTCTTCGAGCCGGTAGCCGTCGACCTCGTCCCCGGCTTGCAGCAGGCGGTGGGTCGGCGCGTCCATCAGTCGCCCGTCAGCAGGCGGTGGGCGAGGGCGGGCGGCAGGCCGGCGGCCAGCACCTTTTCGGCCGCGACCTGCGCGGCATACGGCACGCGGAAGAAACGCAGTTCCCAGCTGCGCGTGTCGAACATGGCGTAGGCGGCGGCAGGGTTGCCGTCGCGCGGCTGGCCGCAGGCGCCGGGAATGGCCAGCCAGCGCCGCGCGCGCGAGAGCGGAATCGCTTCGCCGCTGGCGGGGGTGAACTGGCTGGTCTTGCCGGTCGCGCTCATGTGGTACAGGGCGGGCGCGTGCTCGTGGCCGCAAAAGGTGAGGGCGTGGCGGGTGGCGAGCATGCTGCGCGCCGCCTCCATGTTCCCCTGTACGTAATCCCACCCGGCGGGCGCCCAGGCGTTGGCGTGCACCAGCAGCACGTCGCCCACTTCGCGCTGCAGCGGCAGCGAGCGCAGGAAGTTCAGTTCGGTCTCGCCCAGCTGGTTGCGGGTCCAGTGCACGGCTTCCTTGGCGGCTGCGTGCATGGTCTGGCGCTCGGCCACCGCCACGCTCTCGTCGTGGTTGCCGAGGACGACGAAGGCGCCCTGTTTGGCGTAGTCCATCACGGTGCGCACCACCCAGGCGGGGTCGGCGCCGTAGCCCACCAGGTCGCCGAGAAAGGCAAACGCTTCTGCCTGCTGGGCATGGGCGTGTTCAAGGCAGGCTTCGACGGCTTCGCGGTTGGCGTGCAGGTCGGTCAGTATGGCGAGTCGCATGACGTCAGTGTAACGCCTCTGGCCTACACCGGGCTTACGCGCGGTCCGGTCCGCCGGACAGGGGGGAATGGCCCCCTTTTGCGGCAGACGGACACCTGACGAAAGTCATCCTGGAGCCGGCGTGGCGTCCGATAGTGGTGGCTTGCCAGCCGCAGCGCGCTGGCCTCACAAAAGGAGGAAAAGATGATCGAAGCAGACTTGAGTTACGACCTGTTGCCGGGCATCGACCTGAAGGCGTACGGGGAATGGGTGAAGCGCACCGTGTCAGCCATGATGCAGGCGCCGGGCATGATCGAATTTCGCGCCGGCCGGAACATCCTGGGTGCGCCCCAGGTGCGGGCCGCAACGGTCTGGCGCTCGCTGGAAGACTGGTCGCGCTTCACCGAAGGACGGGATTGGCAAAGCATCCAGGCTGAGCTGCAGGGTTATGCGGCGCACGTCAAGGTGGAACTGTGGGGGCCGTCGCCGGTGCTCCCCGAGCCTATGCGTCCGCTGAAGTAGTGGTCAGGACGCGGTAGTTGGCCGCGTCGAAGCGCCGGGTCAGCGCGCGGTAGGTGAAGCTGAAGCCCGGCCAGATCACGTAGTTGCGGCGCGCGGCATTGAGGTACCAACTGGTGCAGCCCGAGTTCCACACCGACCGGCGCAGGCGGCGCTGCAAGCGTTCGTTGTAGCGCTCCTGCGCCAGACGCGTCACGTCGACCGAATGCAGCCGTCCGCGCAGGATGCCGGTCACGGCGTCCAGCACGTACTGTACGCCGGACTCGATCATGTAGATCATCGAGTTGTGGCCCAGGCCCGTGTTGGGGCCGGTGATCATGAAGAAGTTGGGAAAGCCCGCCACCGCGGCGCCCTTGTAGGCTTCCAGCCCGCCCTGCGTCAGGTCGAGCAGGCGCACGCCGCCGCGGCCGCGGATGTCGGCCTGGCCCAGCACGTGCTCCACGTCGAAGCCGGTGCCGAAGATGATCGCATCGACCGGACGTTCTTCGCCGCTGGCCGTGACGATGGCGCGTGGGCGCACTTCGCGCACGGCGTCGGTGAACAGGGCCACGTTCGGGCGCGTGAGGGCGGGGTAGTAGGCGTTGTGCATCAGGATGCGCTTGCAGCCCATGGTGTAGCGGGGCGTGAGCTTGTCCTGCAGGTCCGGGCGGCCGCGGGTCTGGCGGCGCAGGTGGCGCAGGGCGCCCCACTGCGCGAGCTTCATCAGGCCCGGGAATTTGGTGAAGGCGATCAGCCTGGCTTCGTTCTGGGCGTAGATCAAGGCGCGGTACAGCAGCCGCAGCGGCTCGACCTTGGCCAGCAGCCAGCGTTCAGGCGCGGTGAAGGCGCGATCGTGGCGCGGGATGATCCACTGCGCGCTGCGCTGGAACACGTCCAGCTGCGCCACCTGCGGCGCGATCTCGGGGATGAACTGGATGGCGCTGGCGCCGGTGCCGATGACCGCCACCCGTTTGCCGGTCAGGTCGAATCCGTGGTCCCAGCAGGCGGAGTGCAAGACCTTTCCTTCAAAGCTGGCGAGCCCCGGCAGGTCGGGAATCGAAGGCCGCGACAGCGCGCCGCTCGCCGACACCAGCACCTTGCAGCTCATCTCGCCGCGGCTGGTGCGCACGGTCCAATAGCCGCCCGCCTCGTTGAAGTCGGCGCCCAGCAGTTCCGTGCCGGTGCGCAGGTGCGCAGCGAGGCCGAAGTCGCGGATGACGGACCGGGTGTACGCCCACAGTTCGTCGCGGCCTGGGTACTTGCGGGTCCAGTGCGGATTCTGCGCGAACGAAAACGAGTACAGGTGGCTGGGCACGTCGCAGGCGGCGCCGGGATAGTCGTTGACGCGCCAGGTGCCGCCCGCCTCGGCATCTTTTTCGAGGATGACGAAGTTGTCGAAGCCCGCTTCCTTCAGCCGCACGCCCATGCAAAGGCCGGCGAAGCCGCCGCCCATCACGATCACGTCGTGCACCGGCTTGCGGCAGACCATGAGCAGGACCGGCTGCGGATAGTGCTCGTTGCACCAGCGGTGCTTGGTGATCACGTCCTCCGGCGCTTCGTCGATGCGGCAGAAGCCAAGCGCGCCGTACAGGCTTTCGAGTTCGGCGAAGGGCAGGCAGTACAGGTTGTCGAAGTCCGGCAGGGCGAGCAGCCACGCGACGATGCGCTGGGCGACGCCGCGGCGGCGGAACTCGGGGAAGACCACCATGCCGCCCAGTTCCCCATTGCGGCCGCCGACCGGCACCACGCGGCCGATGCCGGCGGGGACGCCATCGATCTCCGCGATCGCGATGCGGTCCTGCGGCGTCGAAGGAACGAAGTCGACTTCGGCATAGCGCTGGTTGACCCAGGCTAGTTCATCGGG
>DASRUW010000398.1:0-3632 GCA_035655255.1 Telluria sp.
GGTCAGGGTATAGACCGCCTTCAGGTGCGGGATCAGCACGTCGTTCAATGAGGTCAGCAGACCCCACATGAAGAACAGGATCGTGACGATCACCAGCGCGCCGTTCTGGCCGGACGCGCTGCGCCCTTCCGCCAGCGCCGACGGTTGCGGCATGTGTTCCATGATGTCTCCTTGCTTGTTTCTGGTTTATTGAATGCGGCCGGGCGCGGCCAAATGATCCGCCAGCAGGGCCGAGACCCCGAGAAAGGCGGGGAACTTATGCGTGATCAGGTAGGTCGGAATCCGCTCCATGTAGGGCCGCAGCCGGCCCTTGTTCTCGAAGCGCGCGCGGAACGGCGAGTCGAAGAACAGCGGTCCCAGGCGCGGCACGATGCCGCCGCCGATGTACATACCACCGGTGGCGCCGAGCGTGAGCGCGACGTTGCCGGCCACGGTGCCGAGGATACCGCAAAAGGTCTCGACCGTGCTGACGCAGGCCGGGCAGCGGCGTTCCACCGCGTGGCTGGTGATCTCCGCCGCGCGCAGGCTCTCGCCCGACAGGCAGCGGTGCAGAACTTCCAGTCCCGCGCCGGACAGCAGCCGTTCGGCCGAGACGTGGCCATGCTCGGATTCCAGCTGGCGCAGTACGTCGGCCTCGAACTGGCCGACCGGCGAGAAGGTGGCATGGCCGCCCTCGCTCGCCAGCGCGACCCAGCGGTCGCCCGCCGGCACCAGGCCGGCGACGCCCAGCCCGGTGCCGGGTCCGATCAGGCCGATCGGCCGGCCCGGCAGGCGCCCGCCCGCGCCGACCTGGCTGCGGTCGCCGTCGGCCAGGTGCGGCAGCGACAGCGCCAGCGCCGCGAAGTCGTTCACCACCAGCAGCGACTCGAGCGCCAGCTCCTGCTTCAGGGCGGCGATGGAAAAGCTCCAGTGGTGATTGGTCATGCGCACCTCGTCGCCGTCGATCGGGTTGGCGATGGCCAGCGCCGCATGACGCACGACGCCCGTGCCGAGCCCGCGCACGGCCTGGCTGTCGAGGTAGGCTGCCACCGCCTGCCCCAGCGTGCCGTAAGCATCGCAGGGCAGGACCGTCACCGCGTCGAACTGGCGCGGCGCGGTCTCCAGCGCGAAGCGCGCGTTGGTGCCGCCGATGTCGGCCAGCAGGCGCGGGCTGTCGGCGAAGTGGTTCATTTGAACTCCGCGCATGCCACCGCGTCGGCGTCGGCGGCGGCGCCGGCGCTGACCTGGATGTTGGCGATGGCGGCCGCGAACGGACCGTCCGAATACAGCACGAACGGCGCCTCCACTTTCGGCGGACGGGCGCCGCGCGCGGCGAAGCAGGCCAGCGGCACCTTGACGGTCGCCTTCCGATTCAGCGGCAGGCGCTTGAACAGGGCGGTGGCGTCCAGCGTCGCGGCGCAGCCCTTGCCGCACTCGTAGCCGAGCGTGACGGGGGAACGCGGCGCGGCGGCGACGATCACGTCGAAGGTGAGCGCCGCCTTGTCCCGGGCGTAGGACGGCAGCGTGCGCACGCCGGCGGCGCGCGCCTCGACGCGCGCGGGGCCGCTCCACACCACCAGCTTGCCGTCCTGCTGGCTGTTCACCTGCGCCGTCTCGACCTTCACGGTGGGCAGCTGGATCACGGCGTTCAGGTCGTTGCCGAGGGCGACCCGGCCCGCGTCGGAGGCCACGTACAGCGGGAAGGTGGCGCGGTCGACCTGGTTGAACACGGCCATGGAACGGGTCGCGCCGCACACGGCCTGGCCTGCGTATTCGTCCAGTTTGCCGAGCCTGGAGCGGCTTTGCAGGTCGAGTCCGAAGCCGAGCGCGAACAGCGGCGCGTAGCCGGCGTCGCCCGCGTTGAGCGGCGTCTGGCACGGCGCCTTCGGCCACGAGAAGGACAGGCGGCCGCGGAAGTCGTGGGCGCCCTTGAACAGGAGGTCGGACACGCCCTTGCCTTCCGAACCGGGCAGCCAGGCGGCCACGAAACTGTCGGACAGGTTCAGGAGGTCGTTGACGAACAGCGGACGGCCGGACAGGAACACCGTCACCACCGGCTTGCCCTTGCCCGCCACCGCCTTCAGCACGGCCAGGTCCTCGGGATAGCGGGTGCTGTGGCGCAGGGAGGCGCCGGGGCCGATGTCGCCGTAGCCTTCGGCGTACGGGGTTTCGCCGATCACGGCGACGACCGCGTCGAACTTGCTCACGTCGACGCCGGCGGCGTCGGCGCGGAAGGTCACGTTGCCGGCGCCGGCCGCTTCCCGGATGCCGGCCAGGATGGTGTCGCCGTTCGGGAAGTCGCTGTTGCGGTTATCCGCGCCCTGCCAGGTGAGAGTCCAGCCCCCGCTCTGGTTGGCCATGGAGTCGGCGCTCTTGCCCACCACGAGGATCTTCTTGCCGCGGGCAAGCGGCAGCACCTGGCCGTTGTTCTTCAACAGGACCAGCGACTCGCGCACGGCTTCGCGCGCCAGCTCGCGCGCCTGCAGCGTGTCCTGCTTGCCGGCGTAGGGGTTGGCCGAGGGGCGCTGGCCGAACATCCCCGCACGCAGCTTCACGCGCAGGATGCGGGTGACCGCGTCGTCGATGCGCGCCATGGGGATCTCGCCGCTCTGCACCTGTTTGGTGGTGTTGGCGATGAAGGCCTTCCAGTCGTCGGGCACCATGATCATGTCCACGCCGGCGTTGATCGCCTGCGGACAGCTGTCGTTGCGGCAGCCCGGCACTTCGGCGATGGCGTTCCAATCGGAGATGACGAAGCCGTCGAAGCCCATCTTCTCCTTGAGCACACCCGTGAGCAGCGCGCGGCTGCCGTGCATCTTGCCGTAGTCGACGCCGGCGGCGACGTCGTTCCAGCTGTTGTACGAGGCCATGACGGTCTGCGCGCCGGCGCGCAGACCGGAAATGTAGCCCTGTCCATGGATGTTGATCATCTGGGCCTGGGTGGACTTGTTCACGCCGCGGTCCTTGCCCTGGTCGGTGCCGCCGTCGCCCATGAAGTGCTTGACGCTGGCGATGACGTTGGCCGGATCGTCCAGGCGGCCCTGGAAGCCCTCCACATAGGCGGCGGCGTAGCCGGCGACCACGGCCGGGTCCTCGGAGAAGCTCTCGTAGGTGCGGCCCCAGCGGTCGTCGCGCACCACGGCGATGGTGGGCGCGAACACCCAGTTGATGCCGCTGGCGCGCACCGCCCTGGCGGTCGCCTGCGCGATGCGCTTGGCAAGCTGCGCATCGTGCGCTGCGCCCAGGCCGATATTGTGCGGGAACTGCGTGGCGCCATACAGGTTGCTGTTGCCGTGGATGGCGTCGATGCCCCAGATGACGGGCACCTTGACCGCCATGTCGGTCGCCATCGAGGCATCGTAATAGGCGTCGGCCAGCGCCACCCAGTCGGCGGCGGTGGCGTACTTGTTCTTTTGCGGCCAGCTGCCGCCGCCGTTGAGGACGGAGCCGATGTAGTACTGGCGCACCTCGTCGGGCGTGATGCTCTTGATCTCGGCCTGGGTCATCTGGCCGATCTTCTGCACGAGCGTCATGCCGGCCAGGATGCTGGCCACGCGCGCTTCCAGCGCATCGTCCCTGGCGATCGCGCTCTGCACGCGGGGCCAGTCGGCCAGCGGCGCGGCGGGCGCCGCGAGCGCCGCGCCGGCTGCGCA
>DASRUW010000399.1:0-6489 GCA_035655255.1 Telluria sp.
GCCTCGATGGCGGCGTTCAGCGCCAGCAGGTTGGTCTGGTAGGCGATATCGTCGATGATTCCGATCTTGGTGGCGATGCTCTTCATCGCACTTACCGTCTTCACCACGGCCTGTCCTCCTTCAGCCGCCTCGCGCGCGGCCTTGGACGCCATGCCGTCGGTGACGCGCGCGTTCTCCGCGTTCTGGGTGATCGAAGTGGTGGCCTGCTCCAGCGTGGCCGAGGTCTCCTCCACGCTCGCGGCCTGCTCGCTCGTGGCCTGGGACATCGACTGCGCCGTGGCGCTCACCTCCTCCGAGGCGGACGACAGGTTGTCGGCCGCCGCGCGCACCTCGCCGATCACATGGCGCAGCTTGTCGATCATGGCGGCCATGGCTTCCTGCAGCTTGCCGGTTTCGTCGCGGCCGCGCGCTTCGATCTGCACCGTGAGGTCGCCGGCGGCGATCCGTTCGGCGGCCGTCATCGCCTCCCGCAGCGGGACCGCGACGGCGCGCGTGACCAGCAGGCCGGCCAGTGCGCCCAGCACCAGCGCGGCACCGCCCAGGCCGAGCATGACGGTGCGCGCGTCCCGGTAGGTCGCCGCCGCCTGGGCGCCGGCCTCGTCGACCAGCTTCTTCTGAAAATCGACCAGCCCCGTGGTGGCGTCGAGGAAGGCGGTCAGCGCCGGCAGCGTCTCGCTCACCATCAGCGAGGTAGCGGCTTCACGCTTGCGCTCTTCCAGCAGCAGGGTCGCGACCTTGCCGAAGGAGGCGACATAGGTCTTGCGCGTGTCGCGTACTTTCGCCAACAGGGCCTTGCCTTCGGCCCGCTGGACCAGCACATCGAGCTTGTCGAGCAGTTCCGAAATCTTCTGCTTGCGACGCGCCACGCCTTCCTGGATGGTGTCGATCGCCTGGCGGTCAGACACCACGAACAGCTGCAAGTTGGCCTTGGCATTCTCGTTGGCCATGTCGCCGATGTCGTTGGCGAGGGTCGCCTTGACCCATTCGCTGTTGACGATGGAGTCCGTGTTCTGCGCCATTTTCTCCATGCGCCCAAGGCCGACCGAGATCGTCGCCCCCAGCAGGATCAGCACCAGGCCGAAGCCGAGCGCCATTTTGTAGCCGATCTTCAGATTCTTCAGCATTGCCATCCCCTCATTTGGTTTTTTCGGGCACTGCATCCGGCCTGTCCGCCTCGGCGGCCGCGGCCTGCAACAGGGCCGGGACGTCGAGGATCAAGGCCACCTCGCCGCTGCCGAGGATCGTGGAGCCGGCAATGCCGCGCACCTGCGCGAACATCCGGCCCAGCGGCTTGATCACGGTCTGGAACTCCCCCATCAGCTGGTCCACCGCGAGACCGGCCTTGCGCCCCGCGTACTGGACCACCACGATGTTCTGGCGCCGCGCGGGCGTGCCGCCGAGCGCGAACTGGTCGCGCAAGGACAGGTAGGGCAGCACCTGTCCGCGCAAGTCGAAATAGCGCACCCCGGGCGGCGTGGCCGGCAGCTCGACGCATTCGAGCACGCAGTCGAGCGGCAGCACGAACGCCGCCTTGCCCACGCCGACCAGGAAGCCGTCGATGATGGCCAGCGTGAGCGGCAGGCGGATGCGCATGGTGCTGCCCTGCCCCGGTACGCTGTCGATCTCCACGCTCCCGCGCAGCGCCTCGATGTTGCGCTTGACGACATCCATCCCCACGCCGCGTCCGGACAGGTTGGTCACCTGGGCCGCGGTGGAAAATCCGGGGGCGAATACGAGGGCATCGATCTCGCGCTCCGTCAGCGCGGCGCCGGGCGCCACCAGGCCCTGGGCCTCGGCCTTGGCCAGGATGCGGGCGCGATCGAGCCCGGCGCCATCGTCGCCGACCTCGATCACGATGCAGCCGGAGTCGTGGTAGGCGTTCAGCGACAGCTTGCCGCGCGCCTCCTTGCCCGCGGCTGCGCGCCGCTCGGCCGACTCGATGCCGTGGTCGATGGCGTTGCGCACCAGGTGCAGCAAGGGGTCGCCGATCTTCTCCACCACCGCCTTGTCCAATTCCGTGTCGGCGCCGCGGATCTCGAGCGCGATGTCCTTGCCCAGCTCGCGGCCGACGTCGCGCACCACGCGCTGGAAGCGCTGGAAGGTCTCGCCGATCTCCACCATGCGCAGGCGCAGCGCATCCTCGCGCAGGGCTTCCACGTAGCGGTTGACCATGGCGGTCGCCTCGATCAAGGCCCCGCCGCCGTCGCGCTTGGCCAGCGTGGCGGCCGACGCGCCCGCGATCACCAGCTCGCCCACCAGGTTGATCAGCTGGTCCAGCTTCTGGGCGTTGACCCGCACGAACTGGGCCTCGTGGCCGCGCTGCTCGCGCAGGCGGGCCTGCTTGTCGAGGGCGACATCCACGATCTCCGGCTGCACCATCCCTTCCTGCACCAGGATGCTGCCCAGGCGGACCGGATCTTCTGCGGCCGGCGCGGTCGCGCCCTGCATGGCGAGCGCCTCCTCCAGCTCGGCCTCGGTCAGCACGCCGGCCTCGATCAGGATCTCGCCCAGCCGGCGCACGTCGCCGCCGACCCGCTCGATGCGGTCCATGTAGCGCGCCAGGTGGCTCGGCGGCGGCAGGATGCGCAGGCGCAGGCTGTCGCGCACGAACTCGAACACGTCCTCGATCTGCTCCTTGCCGGCGCAGCCGCGCAGGTCGATCTCGCAGCCCAGGTAGCAGGACTCGGGTTCCAGCTCCTCCAGCGACGGCAGTTCGTCCAGCACGGGAACCAGCCGCACGATCTCGGCCACGGTGCCGAGGTAGCGCAGGAAGGGAGCGGGGTCCATGCCGTCGCGCAGCATGCCCTGGCCGAAGCGCAGCGACACGTGCCACAGGTCGGGCGCCTCGGCCTGCTCCGCCGGGGACAAGTGCCGTTCCAGCTGCGCGTGCAGCTGGGCGCCCGCCGCGGCCTGTCCGGCGTCGGGCGCGCCGCCCTGCACGGCGCACACCTCCAGCAACAGGGCGATATGGTCGCGGCAGGAGAGCAAGGTGTTGATCAGGGCCGCCGCGGGCGCCAGGCGCCGCCCACGCAAGGCGTCGAGCACGTTCTCCACCACGTGGGTGAAGGCGATGATGGGTTCCAGCGCAAACAGGCCGGCCGAGCCCTTGATGGTGTGGGCTGAGCGGAACAGCGCCGCCAGCAATTCGTCGTCGTCCGGACGGTCTTCCAGCGCCAGCAGCGCCGCTTCCATCTCGTCCAGCAGGGCGAGGCTCTCGTCGACGTAGGTGTTGAGCGCCTGGCGCAGGTCGAGGGTCATGCGCCCTCCCCGCCGGCCAGGCCGAGCTCGCGTTCCAGCCGCAGCAGCGCGGCCAGTTCCGCCACGGCGGGGCTGATGCGGTCCAGGCGCACCTCCAGGCCGCGTTCCGCGCCGGTCCTGCGCGCGGCCAGCAGCAGCTGCATGCCGGCCCAGTCGGCCTCCTCCACCTCGCCCAGGTCGATGGCCAGCGGCGTGCCGCTGGCGAGCCAGTCGAGCAGCGCGGCGTGGCCGGCGGCGGCGTGATAGATGGTCAGTTCGGCCCCGGCGCGCGCGCTGCACACCGGACCTGTCGTCAAGGTGAACATGGCGTTCTCCTTCAGGGCGCGATCAGGCGCGCCACCGCCGCCAGCATCTGCACCGGCTGAAATGGCTTGACCACCCAGGCCTTGACCCCGGCCTGCATCCCGGCCCGCATACGGCCTTCGCCGGATTCGGTGGTCAGCATCACGACCGGCACGAAGCGGAATGCGGGCAGCTTCTTCAACTCCGTGACGAAGGTGATGCCGTCCATGACCGGCATGTTCACGTCGCTGATGACGAGGTGGATCTTCTTCCCCTCGACGGCCGCCAGCGCATCCTTGCCGTTGGCGGCCTGCGCGACCTCGTAACCGGCCCGCTCCAGGGTCATCGCCACCACCTGCCGCAGCGATGCGGAATCGTCCACGATGAGAATCGTCTTCTTCATGCCACTCCCTCAGAAAAAAGTGATGCCGGTGACGCCGGCCGGAGCCGCGCCGTGCAGGCGATGCTGTTCTTCGGTGGTATAGCTGCGGGCCAGTTCCGCCAGCCAGGCGGCGGGATCGGGCAAGGGTTCGGCGTTGCGCAAGTGGGATTCGAGCCGGTCGACGTCGGCCAGCACGTGCGACAGGATCTGGCCGACGCGGTCCTGGAACTGGAGCGCCACCAGCACATCGTCCAGTTCCTTGCGCAGCGCGCGCTGCTCCTGCTGCAAGGTGCCGGCGGTCGCGCCCAGTTCCCCGGCGGTGGCGGCAAAGCCGTCCAGCACGCGGGCGATGGCGTCTTCCGCCGTGCCGAGAGCGGCGCCTTCGGCGTCGGCATGCTGGCCGGCCTCGCTGGCCACGGCGGCGATGGCGGCGCCGGCCTGGCCGACAGTGGCGCCGATGCGGCGCCCGGCGTCGGCCGATTGCTGGGCCAGGGTGCGCACTTCGCGCGCGACCACGGCGAAGCCGGCGCCGGCCGGCCCGGCGCGCGCGGCTTCGATGGCGGCGTTCAGGGCCAGGAGATTGGTCTGCGCTGCCAGCCCCGCCACTTCGGCCGCCATCTCGCGCAGCGACGTGGTCTGGGCCGACAAGGCGGCGATCTGTTCGAGCAGGCTGTCGCGCGCGGCCAGCGCGGTGCGCAGCGCGGCCAGGACGGCGGACAGCTCGCGGCGGCTCTTCGCCAGCAGTTCATTGACGGCGGTGTCGCCGCCAGCCTGGTGGGCGGTCGCGTCGACCGCCGCGCCGACGCGCGCGGACAGTCCGGCAAAACGTTCGGCCAGGCGGTTGATCGCCTCCTCGGTCTGTAGACGGCCGGAGTCGACGTTCGAGCGCCAGGCAGGCAGGACGGCGGCGCACAGCTCACGCAGGGCGGCGGCGTCGGTGCCGGCTTGCGCCACCCGTCCCTGCAGTTCAGCGCAGCGCGCCTGCGACCAGCGGCACAGGCCGATCCCCGACACCAGCAGCGCCGCGGCGCCGCCCGCGGCCCAGGCCCCGGGCGCGAAACACAGGCAGGCAATCGCGCCGGCAAGGGCCGGGGCGGCGGGTGCCCAGGTGATCAGGAAGTCAAGCCGTGCCATGGATGTCTGAAGGATTATTCCTACAGCCATTGTTGCAACGGGGATTGCCGCAAACCTATCAGGCGCGGTGCATTTTCTTGTGAGGAAATCGACCGGTAGTTTGTAAGGATCGCCTTACAAAGCACACCGGCTCAAGGCGGGGTCAGGGCGTTTTCGAGCGCGTAGCGGGTCAGCTCGGCGATGCTGTGCATGCGCATCTTCTGCATCAAGCGCAGCTTGTGGGTGGAGATGGTCTTGTTGGACAGGGCCAGGCATTCCGCGATCGAGGTCACGGTGTGGCCGGCCACCAGCATCTGGAAGATCTGGAATTCGCGGTCGGACAGGCGCTCGTGCGGGGGGCGGTTGCCTTCCAGGCCGTGGTCGAACACGAGGTGGTCGACCAGGGACGGATCGATGTAGCGTCCGCCGCGCGCCACCTTGCGCACGGCCGACAGCAGGGTCTCGGGGTCGATGTCCTTGGTGGTGTAGCCCGCCGCGCCGGCGCGCAAGGCGCGGCTGGCCATCTGCGCCTCGTTGTGCATCGACAGGACCAGAATCGCCACCTCGGGCGTGGCCAGGCGCAGGCGCTTGATCAGGTCCACTCCGCTGATGCCCGGCATGGTCATGTCGAGCAGGACCACGTCGGCCGGCTGCGCCGCGAGCAGGGTCTGGAGCTCCTGGCCGTTGGCCGCCTCGCCCGCCACCTCGATGTCCTCGGCCAGCTGCATGAACTGGCGCAGGCCCTGGCGGACGATCTTGTGGTCGTCGGCGAGAATAATCCGAATCATGTCTCTTCCTTGCTCATGGTTTCCTCGCTGTGCGGCACGCAGATCCAGACCACGGTGCCGCTGCCGGGGCGGCTGCGGATCTCCACCGTCCCGCCGATCATCAGGGCGCGCTCGCGCATGCCGACCAGGCCGAAGGACTGCGGGGCGCCCTTCCCCGGCATGAAGCCGACGCCGTTGTCGGCCACCTCCACGCAGACGTGATCGAGCTCCTCGCGCACCAGCACCGTCACGCGCGAGGCCTGGGCGTGCTTGACCACGTTGACCAGGGACTCCTGCACCATACGGAACAGCGCCGTGGCGCGGCTGTCGTCCAGGATCACGTCGCTGCCGTGGCTTTCGAGCACGCAGCGGATGCCGGTGCGCTTGCCGAAGTCCTGCACCAGCCATTCGATGGCGGCGGTCAGGCCCAGGTCCAACGCGGCCGGACGCAAGGTGGTGGTGATATGGCGCACGATGCCGATCGTGCTGTCGACCAGCTCCTTCATCGTGTGCAGGCGGGTGTCGAGATCCGCATGCTGGCCACCCACGTGCACGCGCAGCATCGACACGTCCATGCGCAGTGCGGTGAGGGCCTGGCCAAGTTCGTCGTGCACCTCGCGCGCGATGCGGCGCCGCTCTTCCTCGCGCACCGATTCCAGGTGGGCCGACAAGGCGCGCAGCTGCTGG
>DASRUW010000400.1:0-2324 GCA_035655255.1 Telluria sp.
TGAAGGTCAGCGTGCCGGCGGCGGCACCGGCGGTGCCTCCCGACACCGGTGCATCGAGCATGCGCAGGCCGGCGGCGAGCGCGGCCTCGGCCACCTTGATGGCACTGGCGGCCGCGATGGTGCTGCAGTCGATCACCAGCGTGCCCTTGGGCAGCTGGGTGAGCAGGCCGTTCTCACCCAGGTACAGACCCTCGACGTGGTGGCTGGCAGGCAGCATCGATAGCACGATGTCCGCCCCCGCGACGCAGTCGGCGGCACTCGTGGCGACCTCAGCGCCGGCTTCGTCCAAGCTTTGCATGGCCTCTGCGGAGAGATCGAACACCTTGAGCGAAAAGCCCTTGCGCACGAGATTGAGCGCCATCGGCCTGCCCATGTTGCCGAGACCGATGAAGGCAATGTGTGTCATGACTGTCTCCTTAACGACCATTTCATCAGGTGGCTATGCCATTGCATCGTGAGTCCGTAGGATGGGTGGCGGCGCTCTGTGCCGAAACCCGTCGCCATCGTCTGACGGGTTTCGCTGCGCTTTGTCCACCCTAACTTTCTCATGTGGCGATGCGGCTCAGCCCAGTGCCGCCAGCGGGTGGCTCTGGGCATCCCATGGCGAGGAAAAATGGCTGTCCACCCAGGCCTGATCGACCTCGGTCAGCGTCTTGCGGCTCCATTGCGGCTGACGGTCCTTATCCACCAGCAGCGCGCGCACGCCTTCGCGAAAGTCCGGCTTGCTGCAGAAGTTGACCGACAGCGTGAGCTCCATGCGCAGCGCCTCGGCCAGCGACAGGTGCTTGGCGCGGCGGTAGATTTCCCAGGTGACGGCGGCCGAGCTCGGGCTGCCGTGGGTGAAGCTGTGCGCCGCCGCCTGCAGCCAGGGGTCCTCGAAGCGGGTCTCGGTCAGCGCCCGAGCTACGGCGGAGAGACTGCCGCGGTTCATCAGGCGGTGGATGGCGACCAAGTGGCGCTCGACGTTGGACATCGGCAGCGCCGCGTGGGTCGCGCATTCCATCTCATTGAGCAGGGAGGTGACGGCGGCGTGGTTGGCAGCCGTGGTGTCGGACCAGGCCGTGTCGGTCAGACGTGCTAGTAGTTCAGGATAGCCGTCCACCGCGACGACGTGGTCGGCCAGGTTGACGATCAGGGCATCGTGGGCGTTGAGCGGCGCGCCGGTCAGACCGAGAAACAGTCCGAGCTTGGCCGGCATGCGCTGCAGGAACCAGCTGCCGGCTACGTCTGGGTACAGGCCGATGGTGATTTCCGGCATTGCGATGCGCGTGGCCGGGGTGGCGACGCGGTGGCTGGCGCCGACCATCAGCCCGAGTCCGCCGCCCATGACGATGCCGTGGCCCCAGACGATCACCGGCTTGGGGTAGGTGTGCAGGCGGTGGTCGAGGGTGTATTCCTCGCGGAAGAAGGTGACCACGTCGGGAATCGGCCCGTCATCGTTGTGCGCCAGGATGGCGTCGCGTACGGCACGCACGTCGCCGCCGGCGCAGAACGCCCGTTCGCCGGCGCCGCGCAGCAGCACGCAGGCGATGGAGTCGTCGGCCGCCCAGCGCTGCAGTTGCGCATCGAGCAGGCGGATCATGCCCTGTGTCAGCGCGTTGAGCGATTTTTCGGCGTTGAGCGTGGCCACTCCGATGCGCCGGCCGTTGCTGCTGGCGAGTTCTTCAAACAGGACTTCGTCGTTCATGATGTTCCTTTCGGCCAACCTTTTCTGGACCCGTTCATGTTTTTGCGGGGTGGGGCGGCGCAGGCGGAGGCGCTTGCTGTTCATCCCGCGGAGGGCCGCGCACGGCAGAGTTCGGGCTGGTCCTCAGGCATTTTTCCACTGCGGCGGGCGCTTCTCCAGGAAGGCCGTGACGCCCTCCCGCTGGTCCAGGGTATCGAACAGCTTGATGAAGCGTTCGCGCTCGTGGATCAGGTTGTACGACGGTGGTTCGACGCGGGCGCGCTGCACCAGCGTCTTGCAGGTTGCGACCGAGGAGGGCGACTGGCGCGCCACCTTCTCGGCCAGCGCCAGCGCGGCGGCGCGCGCTTGCCCCTTGCCGACTACTTCCTCCACCAGCCCGATGCGCAGCGCCGTGGCGGCGTCCACGCGCTCGCCGCACAGGATCATGCGCTTGGCCCAGCCTTCGCCCACCAGCCAGGGCAAGAGCTGGGTGCCGCCGGCGCAGGGCAGCAGGCCGACGGCGGCTTCCGGCAACGCCATCTGAGCTTGTTCCTCGGCGATACGGATGTCGCAGGCCAGGGCGCATTCCAGCCCGCCGCCCATGGCGTAGCCGTTGATGGCGGCGATGCTGACGCCACGGAACGCCGAGAGCGCCTCG
>DASRUW010000401.1:0-11292 GCA_035655255.1 Telluria sp.
GTGTTCCGCGAGGCCACCTGGGAAGAGGCGCTCGACCTGGCCGGCGGCAGGCTTGCCGCGATCCGCGACACGCATGGCCGCAAGGCGCTGGCCGGCTTCGGTTCGGCCAAGGGCAGCAACGAAGAGGCCTACCTGTTCCAGAAACTGGTGCGCACCGGCTTCGGCAGCAACAACGTCGACCACTGCACGCGCCTGTGCCACGCCTCCTCCGTTGCCGCGCTGCTGGAAGGAATAGGCTCGGGTGCGGTATCGAATCCGGTCATGGATGTGATGAAGGCCGAGGTGGTGGTGGTCATCGGCGCCAACCCCACGGTCAATCATCCGGTGGCCGCCACCTGGATCAAGAATGCCGTCGCGGCGGGCACCAAGCTGATCGTCTGCGATCCGCGCCGCTCCGACCTGGCCGCTCAGGCCCATCGCTTCCTGCAGTTCAAGCCCGACACGGACGTCGCCCTGCTCAACTCGATGATGCACACGATCGTCGAAGAAGGCCTGGTGGATCGGGATTTCATCGCAGCGCGCACCATCGGCTACGAAGACCTGGAGCGCAACGTCGCCGACTACAGCCCGGAGAAGATGGCGCCGATCTGCGGCATCGAGGCCGCGACCATCCGCGAAGTGGCCCGCCTGTACGCCACTTCGAAGGGCTCGATGATCCTGTGGGGCATGGGCATCTCGCAGCACGTGCACGGCACGGACAACGCGCGCTGCCTGATCGCGCTGTCGCTGATGACGGGCCAGATCGGCCGTCCCGGCACCGGCCTGCATCCGCTGCGCGGCCAGAACAACGTGCAGGGCGCCTCCGACGCCGGCCTGATTCCGATGATGTACCCGGACTACCAGCGCGTGATCGACCCGGCCGCGCGCGAACGTTTCGCCAGGGCCTGGCAGATCGATCCCGCGCAGCTGGACGACCAGCCCGGCCTGACCGTGGTGGAGGTCATGGACGCGATCAAGGCCGGCTCGGTGCGCGGCATGTACATCATGGGCGAGAACCCCGCCATGTCCGACCCGGACGCGAACCATGCGCGCGAGTCGCTGGCCGCGCTTGAACATCTGGTGGTGCAGGATATTTTCCTGACCGAGACCGCCTACCTGGCCGACGTGATCCTGCCCGCCAGTGCCTTCCCCGAGAAGACCGGTAGCTTCACCAACACCGACCGCCTGGTGCAACTGGGCCGCCAGGCGCTGAATCCGCCGGGCGACGCCCGCCAGGACCTGTGGATCATCCAGGAGATCGCGCGCCGCCTGGGACTGGCCTGGAACTACGGCCACGTGTCCGAGGTGTTCGACGAGATGCGCCACACGATGCCCAGCATCGCCGGCATCACATGGAACCGTTTGGAACGCGAACATGCGGTGACCTATCCGTGTCCGGCCGAGGGCGATCCGGGCCAGTCGGTCGTGTTCACCGACCACTTTCCGCGCGAAGGCGGGCGGGCCCGCTTCGTCCCGGCCGACATCATTCCGGCCAACGAGCGGCCGGACGCGGACTATCCGCTGGTCCTGATCACCGGCCGCCAGCTCGAACACTGGCACACCGGCAGCATGACGCGCCGCGCCGCGGTGCTGGACGCGCTGGAGCCGGACCCGGTGGCGCTGGTGCACCCGCTGGACCTGGCCGAATTGGGCGGCCAGCCGGGCGACGCCATCACCATCGAATCGCGCCGGGGCAGGGTGGTGCTGTACGCGCGGGCGGACGAGAGCTCGCCGCGCGGGGCCGTCTTTGTCCCGTTCTGTTACTACGAGGCGGCGATCAACAAGCTGACCAACCCGGCGCTCGACCCCTACGGGAAGATCCCCGAGTTCAAATACTGCGCGATCCGCGTGCGCCTGGGCGGCACGGTGGAGGCACCCGGTTCCTTCGGTGGCGGCCGGCTCTTGCAAGGCGTGGCACAATTGCCGCCATGACGCCCCGCGATGCGTCGAGATACCGTCCCGCCCTGTCCGACGCCCACGCCAGCCTCACCTGCGAGGTGACGGCGGTGGACGAGCGCGGGCGCGTCTCGGCCATCCACATTCCTTCCGAACGGCCACTCACGGTGTATGTCGACAAGCGCGAACTGGTCACGCTCATGACCTTGGGCGGGCATCCTGAAGCGCTCACCCTCGGCTACCTGCGCAACCAGCGCCTGGTCAACGCGCTCGAGGACGTGGTCTCGGTCCAGGTGGATTGGGAGGTGGACGCGGTCGCCGTCGTCACGCGCGGCGGCATCGCGGACGTCGAGCAGCGCACGGCCAAGAAGGTCGTGACCACCGGCTGCGGTCAGGGCTCCGTGTTCGGCGGCCTGATGGACGAAGTGGACCGCATCGCGCTGCCGGCGGACGCACGCCTGGCCCAGAGCGTGGTGTACCGCATCGTCGACACGGTGCGCCAGCAGCAGTCGATCTACAAGCAGGCCGGGTCCGTGCACGGCTGTGCCCTGTTCGACAACCGCGGCGAGCTGCTGTACTTCATCGAGGACGTGGGCCGACATAACGCGGTGGACGCCATCGCGGGGCGTATGTGGCTCGATGGCCTGGAGGGGACGGACAAGGTGTTCTACACCACCGGACGCCTCACCTCCGAGATGGTGATCAAGGGCGCGCAGATGGGCATTCCCTTCCTGCTGTCCCGTTCCGGCACCACCCAGATGGGGCACATGGTGGCCGGGCGCGTGGGCCTGTCGCTGCTGGCGCGCTGCACCGGCAAGCACTTCCTGCTGCTGACGGGCCGCGAGCGCCTCGTGTTCGACGCCACCGAAGAATGGCACTGAGCGAGGCTATTGCCGCCGCCTTCGCGCTGCTGCTGTCCGGGGACACGGCCCTGTGGCGCATCGTCTGGGTGTCCCTCTTCACCAGCGTGACGGGCCTGGCACTGGCCGCGCCGCTGGCGGTGCTGCTCGGGTATGCCATCGCCGTGCACCGCTTTCCCGGGCGGCGCCTGGCGATCTGGATCGCGCAGGCCGCGATGTCGCTGCCGACCGTGCTCATTGGCCTGCTGCTGTACCTGCTTCTGACCCGGCATGGCCTGCTGGGAGGGCTGCAGTGGCTGTTTACCCAGCGCGGCATCATCGCCGGCCAGGTCCTGATCGCGCTGCCGGTGCTGGTCGCCTTCACGCTCGCCGCGGTGCAGGCGGCCGATCCGCGCTTTGCGGAAACGGCCATCGTGCACGGCGCATCGCGCTGGCGTGTGATGCTGACGGTGCTGTACGAGGTGCGCTTCGGCGTCATGGCCGCCGTGATCAGCGGCTTCGGGCGGGTCATCTCGGAGGTTGGTTGCGCCCTCATGGTCGGCGGGAACATCGCGGGGGAGACGCGCACCATCACCACCGCCATCGCGCTCGAAACCAGCAAGGGGGAATTCGCGCAGGGAATCGCGCTCGGCATCGTGCTGGTCGCCGTGGCGCTGGCGATGAACGCGGTGCTGGTGCTGCTGCAGGGCGACGCCAGTACGGCGGGAGGCGTGTCGTGACCGTGCTGCTCTCCGTGGACCGCCTGCGCAAGTCGCACGGCGCGCGCATGCTGTTCGACTTGCGGGGTTTCGAACTGGAGGCGGGCGCGGCCTACGTGCTCACCGGCGTCAACGGCGCCGGCAAGAGCACGCTGATGCGCATGCTGGCCGGACTGGAAGCGCCCGACCGCGATGCCGCGGCGGCCATCGTTTTCGAGGGCCGGACCGCCCCTCTGCGTCCGTACCCGCGCGCGCTGCGCGAACACATCGTCTACGTGCACCAGGATCCGGTGATGTTCTCGACTAGCGTCGCGCACAATGTCGGCTACGGGCTGTCCGCGCGTGGCCAGCATGGCGCCGAGGCCGATGCGCGCGTCGCCGCCGCGATGGCCTGGGCCGGCATCGAGGGCTTGAGTGGCAGCCCGCCGGCGCGGCTGTCGGGTGGAGAGCGGCAGCGGGTCGCGCTGGCCCGCGCGAAGGTCCTGGAGCCGCGCCTGCTGCTGCTCGACGAGCCGACCGCCAACCTGGATGGCGCGGCGCGCGAGCAGGTGATAGCACTGATTCCCGATCTGGTGGCCGAAGGGCGCACGGTGGTGATGGCCTGTCACGACCGCGACCTGATCGGTCTGCCCGGCGTGCGGCGCATGAAGCTGCGCGACGGCCAGCTCGAATTGAAGACCTAGGAGATCCTGATGAAACGCCGCCTCTTCCTGGCCCTGCTGGCCGCCGCTCCGCTGGCCTTCGCGCAGCAGGCTTCCGTGATCCGCATGTCGACCACGACCAGCACGGAGAACTCGGGCCTGCTAGCCTACCTGCTGCCCAAGTTCGAGGCAAAGACAGGCACCAAGGTCGACGTGATCGCCGTCGGCACCGGCAAGGCGCTGGAGCTGGCCAGGAACGGCGACGTGGACGTGACCCTGGTGCACGCGCGCGCGGCGGAGGACAAATTCGTGGCCGAAGGCTGGGGCGTGAACCGGCGCGATGTGATGTACAACGACTTCGTGATCGCCGGCCCGGTGTCCGATCCTGCGCACATCGGCGGCGGCAAGGACGTGCTGGCGGCGTTCCGCAAGCTGGCGGCGGCGGACGTGAAGTTCATCTCGCGCGGCGACAACTCCGGCACCGACATCATGGAGAAGGGCTACTGGAAAGCGATCGGCACCCAGCCGCCGGCGCCGCGCTACGTCTCGGCGGGACTCGGCATGGGCGAGGTGCTGAACATGGCGGGCGAGCTGCAAGGCTACACGTTGACCGACCGTGCGACTTATGCGACGTACAAGGCGCGCACCGGCCTGGCGATCCTGGTGGAAGGCGACCCGAAAATGTTCAACCCCTATGGCATCATCGCCGTCAACCCGGCCAAGCACCAGGGCACGAACTACCAGGGCGCGCTGCGGCTGATCGAATGGATCACGTCGCCGGAGGGGCAGCGCGCCATCGCGCAATTCCGTCCGGCCGGGCAGCAGCTGTTTTTCCCCTCCGCGCAACCCTAAGGCCTTACTTCAGCAGCGCGACAGTCAAGCCGGCGAGAAACCCGGTCTGCAGTAGGGCCAGTGCCAGCATCCAGAGGATCTTGGTCCCGAGCCGGTCGATGCGGCTGTCAAGTCGCGCCAAACCGGTCTCTGTCTTTTCGGCCAGTCGCGCCACGCTGGTTTCGATCTTCGCATCGAGCCGTGCGATGTTGATGTCGAGCTTGGCCTCCAGCTCGGCCAGCTTGGCGGTGTTGTCCGCAAGCGCGTCCGCAAGCGGGGCGACGGCCCGCTCGATTTCGCTCCTTATGACGGCCTGCATCAAGGATCTCTCCTCCAGAGTACTTTGCACGATCGCTTCGGCGATACCTTTGGCTTGCTCTGCTGGAATGTGATGCGCTTGCAGCTGCCGCGCGATGGCGGCCGCATCCGGGTCTTCCATCTCCATGAGCCCTCCGCATTCAGTATAGGTCGGAGGTGCGAGGATGCGCGCCTGCTTGGCGCCAGTGGGCGACTACATCAAACGTGCGCTGCGCGCTGCAGTCAGGGCAGGAGCATCAAGATCACGCCGCTCGTGACGGCAGTTTGGCGGCTTGACCCGGTGCTGCGTCACATCAGGATGACGTCGTATTGTTCCTGGTGATAGGTGTTCTCGACCTGCAGCGAGATCTTCTTGCCGATGAAGTCGCCCAGCATGGCCAGGTGTTGCGATTCCTCTTCCAGGAACAGGTCGATCACTTCCTGCGAGGCGACGATGCGGAACTCGCGCGGGTTGAACTGCTTCGCCTCGCGCAGCAGCTCGCGCAGGATCTCGTAGCAGATGGTGCGCGAGGTCTTCACCTGGCCCTTGCCGCTGCAGGCCGGGCAGGGTTCGCACAGGATGTGCGCCAGCGACTCGCGCGTGCGCTTGCGGGTCATCTCCACCAGCCCCAGCGCCGAGAAGCCGCTCACCGACACCTTGGTGCGGTCGCGCGCCAGTGCCTTCTTCAACTCGGCCAGCACCGCGTTGCGATGCTCGGTGTTCTCCATGTCGATGAAGTCGAGGATGATGATGCCGCCCAGGTTGCGCAGCCGGAGCTGGCGCGCGATCGCGTGCGCCGCTTCCAGGTTGGTCTTGAAGATGGTGTCCGCGAAATTGCGCCCGCCGACGAAGCCACCCGTGTTCACGTCGATGGTCGTCATCGCCTCGGTCTGGTCGACGATCAGGTAGCCGCCGGACTTGAGGTCCACGCGCCGGCCCAGCGCGCGCAGGATCTCCTCCTCCACGCCGTACAGGTCGAACAGCGGCCGCTCGCCGGTGTAGTGCACGAGGCGGTTCAACACGCTCGGCGTATAGATCTGGCCGAACTCCACCAGCTTCAGGTAGTTTTCGCGCGAGTCGACCTGGATCGAGGCCGTCTCGTCGTGCACGAAGTCGCGCAGCACGCGCTGGGCCAGGTTCAGGTCCTGGTACAGGAGGCTGGTGGGCGGCTTGGTGCGCGCCCCTTCGCTGATCGCGCCCCAGGTCTTGCGCAGGTAATCGACGTCGGCCGCCAGGTCCGCGTCGGACGCGTCCTCCGCCATGGTGCGCACGATGTAGCCGCCTTTTTCCTCCGGCGGCAGCATGCCTTGCAGGCGCGCGCGCAGCAGCTCGCGGTCGGACTCCTTCTCGATCTTCTGCGAGATGCCGATGTGGTTATCCTGCGGCAGATACACCAGCATGCGCCCCGCGATGGAGATCTGCGTGGACAGGCGCGCGCCCTTGGTCCCGATCGGGTCCTTGATGACCTGCACGGTCAGCACCTGGCCGTCGAACAGGATCTTTTCGATCGGGGTGGGCGCCGCGTTGGACGAGCCATCGTGCGGCCGCGCCTCCCAGATGTCGGCCACGTGCAGGAAGGCCGCGCGCTCCAGGCCGATGTCGATGAAGGCGGACTGCATCCCGGGCAGCACGCGCACCACCTTGCCGGAATAGACGTTCCCGGCCAGGCCGCGCGTGAGGGTGCGTTCGATGTGCAGTTCCTGCACGGCGCCTTGCAGGATCAGCGCCACGCGCGTCTCCTGCGGCGTGATGTTGATGAGGATTTCTTCGTTCATGTTCAGGGCAGGGCCAGGCCGGCCTTGCGCAGCAGGTTCGCCGTTTCGAAAAGCGGCAGGCCGACGATGCCCGAGTGGCTGCCGGCGATGTGTTCGACGAACAGGGCGGCCGGCCCCTGGATGCCGTAGCCGCCGGCCTTGTCGTAGGGTTCGGGCGTATTGCAGTAGGCGCGGATGGACGCGGCGGTCAGCTTGGCGAAGCGCACGTCGGAAATCTGGGTCACCTGCTCCGCGAAGTCGGTGAAGTTCACCGCCACCGAAGTCAGAACCTGGTGGGTGCGGCCGGACAGGCGCGCCAGCATGTCCTCCGCCTCCTGCTGGCTGCCCGGCTTGCCGAGGATGACACCGTCGATGGTGACGGTGGTGTCGGCCGCCAGCACGGGACGCGCCACCAAGCGGCGCCGGTGCACCACGTCCCAGGCGAAGGCCGCTTTGTCTCGCGCCACCCGCGCCACGTAAATATCGGGCGGTTCTTCCGACAGCACGTCTTCCGGCACGTCCGGCCCGCGCGGGCCTTCGCTGCGCAGCATCAGCAGTTCGAATTCGACGCCCACCTGGCGCAGCAGCTCACGCCGCCGCGGGCTCTTGGAGGCGAGGTAGATCTTCCGGTCCAGGCTCTTGAATGACATTACACGCGATGATAAGGATGGTTCTGCGTGATCGACCACGCACGGTACAGCTGCTCCGCCAGCATAACACGCACCATGCCATGCGGCAGCGTCATGCTGGAGATACGGAGCATGCCGTCCGCGCGGGCCTTCAGTTCCGGGTCGAGCCCGTCGGCGCCGCCGATCAGGAACACCGTGTCGCGCCCGTCCTGGCGCCAGGCTTCGAGCTGCTGGGCGAGGGCGGCGGAGGTGAGGTCCTTGCCCCGTTCGTCCAGGGCCACGATGCGCGCGCCCTTGGGCAGGACGGCTTCGATGCGTTCGCGTTCCAGCGCCATCGCCGTGGCCGCGGTCTTGCTGCCGGAACGTTCGACCGGCTTGATTTCCTTGAGTACGATGCGCAGCTCCGGCGGCATGCGCTTGACGTATTCGCCGAAGCCGGCCTCGATCCATGCCGGCATCTTGTGCCCGACCGCGGCGATGATGAGCTGCATTACTCCTCGGTTTTCTTGATGCGCGCGATCACCTTCCTGGCCGGCGCCGCGGCTTTCTCCGTCTTGGCCTTCTTGGCCGAAGCGACCGCGGTCTTGGTCGCGGCGACCTTCACCGTCTTGCCGACCGGCGCGGCGCTCTTGGCGGCGGGCTTGCGCGCGGCGGGCTTCCTGGCCGGCGCGGCTTCGTCGCCGGCGGCGGTCTTGCGGGCGCGCGGCTTCTTCTCGATCACCGGTTCGGCCTCGGCCTGCGCCTTGCCGGCGGCGAGGTGCTTGGACTTGGCGCGGGGAGCCGCCGCCTCCGCGCCTTCCGGCGTGGACTTGCGCTTGGCCGCGCCCAGCTTGACGGGCTTCTCGCCCCAGATTTCTTCCAGGCGGTAGTACTGGCGGATGGCCGGCTGCATGATGTGGACGATCATGTCGCCCAGGTCCACCAGCACCCACTCACCCGTGTCCTCGCCTTCGATACCGACCACATCGCCGCCGGCCTCCTTGACCTTGTCGCGCACGGATGCGGCCAAGGCGCGGGTCTGTCGGTTGGACGTACCCGAGGCGACGCAGATGCGGTCGAACAGGGAAGTGAGCCCGGTCGTATCGAACAGGGCGATCTCCTGTGCCTTCACGTCTTCGAGTGCGTCAATGACGACGGCTTGCAGTTTTTTGATATCCATTAGTTTTTATACAATTGATGGTGTTGAATATAGTCTAGCACTACGCCGGGAATCAGCGAATTTGGCGCATCTTGCCGCGCCAGCGCGGCGCGCACGGCGGTGGCCGACACGTCGACCGCCAGCTCCGGCGCCAGCAGCACCCGGCCGCAAGGCGCAGCGCGCAGTTCGGCCGGCGTGCCGCGGCGCGCGTCCACCTCGGCCTTGACCGCGGCGGGCAGCGCGTCCAGGCGGTAGCCGGGACGGGCCGCCACCGCGAAGTGGGCCAGTCTGAACAGCGCATGCCAGTCGTGCCAGCTGTCCAGGTGCTGCAGCTGGTCCGCGCCCATCAGGAACACGATGGACGCCTGCGGGCCCAGCTCGGCGCGCACCGTGCGCAGGGTGTCGATGGAATACGTCGGCCCCTGGCGCTCGATCTCCTGGCGGTCGATCGCGATCGGCAGGCCGGCTTCCCCGAACGCCAGGCGCAGCATGGCGATGCGGTCCGCGGCGTCAGCGTGCAGGCCGGCCTGCTTCTGCCACGGGTTTCCGGCCGGGATCACGCGCAGCTGGTCCGGCTGCAGCAGCTGGTGGAACAGGGCGGCCAGCGCCACGTGGCCACGGTGCACCGGATCGAAACTGCCGCCCAGCAATGCGGCGCAGCGGATCACGGCGTCAGCCAGTCGCGGTGCACCAGGAAGTCGGTGTACAGCTGCGCTTCCGGCGTGCCCGGTTCGGGATGCCAGTCGTAGCGCCACTTCACCAGCGGCGGCATCGACATCAGGATCGCCTCGGTGCGCCCGCCCGACTGCAGGCCGAACAGCGTGCCGCGGTCGAACACGAGGTTGAATTCGACATAGCGCCCGCGCCGGTACAGCTGGAAGTCGCGTTCGCGCTCGCCGTAGGGCGTATCCTTGCGGCGTTCCAGCAGCGGCAGGTAGGCGTCGATGAAGCGGTCGCCCACGCTTTGCGTCATGGCGAAGCTCTGCTCCAGCCCCGGCGCATTGAAGTCGTCGAAGAAGATGCCGCCCACGCCGCGCGGCTCCTTGCGGTGCTTCAGGTAGAAGTACTCGTCGCACCAGCGCTTGAAGCGCGGGTGCAGCTCGTCCCCGAACGGCGCCAGCGCGTCGTGGCAGACCTGGTGGAAGTGGCGCGCGTCCTCGGCGAAGCCGTAGTAGGGCGTCAGGTCCATCCCGCCGCCGAACCACCACACCGGCTCCTGGCCTTCGGCCGTGGTGGTGAAGAAGCGCACGTTCATGTGCGCGGTCGGCGCGTACGGGTTGCGCGGATGGAGCACCAGCGACACGCCCATCGCCTCCCAGGCGCGGCCGGCCAGTTCCGGGCGCGCCGCCATGGCCGATGGCGGCAGGCTCGCGCCCTTCACGTGCGAGAAGTTGACGCCGCCGCGCTCGAGCACATTGCCTTCTTCGATCAGGCGCGAGATGCCGCCGCCGCCTTCCGGGCGCTGCCACTCTTCCCGCAGGAAGGGTTGGCCGTCCACGCCTTCGAGCGCGCCGACGATGCGCTCCTGCAGGCCGAGCAGCCAGGCCTTGACGGTGTCGGGCGTGGCCGCCATCAGTGTTTCAGCCCGCGCCAGCCGATGTCGCGCCGATATTGCGCGCCGGTGAACTTGATCTGGTCGACGGCCTCGTAGGCGCGCTTTTGCGCCATCTTGATCGAATCGCCCAGGCCGACCACGCACAGCACGCGTCCGCCGGAGGTGACCAGCTTGCCGTCGCGCTCGGCCGTGCCGGCGTGGAACACCACGCATTCCGGCGTCTCGGCCGGGATGCCGTCGATGACGTCGCCCTTGCGCGGATTGTCCGGATAGCCTTCGGCCGCCAGCACCACGCCGACGGCGGTGCGGCGGTCCCAGTCCAGCTCGACCGCGTCCAGCGTGCCGTTCACGGCGTGCTCCATCACGTTCACCAGGTCGCTCTTGAGGCGCGCCATGATGGGCTGGGTTTCCGGGTCGCCCATGCGGCAGTTGAATTCCAGCGTCTTCGGGTTGCCCTGGGCGTCGATCATCAGGCCCGCGTACAGGAAGCCGGTGAACACGATGCCGTCCTTGGCCATGCCGGCGATGGTCGGGTTGATGATCTCGCGCATCACGCGTGCATGCATGGCGGGCGTGACGATGGGGGCGGGCGAATAGGCGCCCATCCCGCCCGTGTTGGGGCCCTGGTCGGCGTCCTTGAGGCGCTTGTGGTCCTGCGAGGTGGCCAGCGGCAGCACGTTCTTCCCGTCGCACATGACGATGAAGCTCGCTTCCTCGCCGGCCAGGAATTCCTCGATCACGATGCGCGCGCCGGCGTCGCCGAGGCGGTTATCGGACAGCATGTGGTCCACCGCCTGGTGCGCCTCCTCGAGCGTCATGGCCACGACCACGCCCTTGCCGGCCGCCAGGCCGTCGGCCTTGACGACGATCGGCGCGCCGAGCCGGTCGATGTAGGCATGCGCGGCCGCGGCATCGCTGAAGGTCTCGTAGGCCGCGGTCGGGATGCCGTGGCGCTTCATGAAATCCTTCGCGAAGGCCTTCGAGCTCTCGAGCTGGGCCGCCGCCTTGGTCGG
>DASRUW010000402.1:0-5247 GCA_035655255.1 Telluria sp.
GGTGGTGCGCTTCCTGGGCGAGAACCAGCTGTTGCGGGCCGATCCGCATGAGAGCCCGGCGCAGATGGCGCGGCGCGCGCGGCGCGAACGCGGCTCGTTCGGCACCTGGCTGCTGCACCACTACCTGTTCTTCCGCGTCCCCCTGTTCAAGCCTGACCGCTGGCTGGGCGCGCTCGCGCCGCGCTGCGCGCCGCTCCTGTCGCCCGCGTTCCGCAACCTGAGCTTGCTCGCCCTGGCCGCCGGCGCGCTGGGCGTGTACCGCGACTGGACCCGCTTCAGCGCCAGCGTGGCCGACAGCCTGACCGCATCCGGCCTGCTGTCCTACCTGCTGGCCCTGGGCGCGGTGAAGTGCGCGCACGAACTCGGCCACGCGCTCACCGCCAAGCGCTACGGCTGCCGCGTGCCCGCCATGGGCCTGGCCTTCCTCGTGCTCTGGCCCGTGCCGTACACAGATACCAGCGACGCCTGGCGCCTGCGCTCGCACGCGGCCCGGCTGCGCATCGCGGCGGCCGGCGTGGCGACCGAACTGACGGTGGCCGCCTGGGCCACTCTGGCCTGGGTGCTGCTGCCGGACGGGATGCTGCGCCAGGCCGCCTTCGCGCTGGCGACCACCACCTGGGTCGCCACCGTGGCGGTCAACAGCAGCCCCTTCATGCGCTTCGACGGCTATTTCGTGCTGTGCGACTGGCTGCGCATGCCGAACCTGCATGCGCGCGCCTTCGCGCTGGCGCGCTGGCAGCTGCGCGAATGGATCTTCGGCGCCGGCCTGGAGCCGCCCGAATACCATCCGCGCGCCACGCGCGCCTTGCTGATCGGCTTCGCCTGGCTGACCTGGGCCTACCGGCTCGCGCTCTATCTCGGCATCGCGCTGCTGGTGTATCACTTTTTCATCAAGCTGGTCGGCATCTTCCTGTTCGCGGTGGAGCTGGGCTGGTTCATCCTGCGCCCGCTGGCGGGCGAGCTGGCGGTGTGGCGGGCGCTGTGGCCACGCCTGCCGTCGCGGCGGCGGGCGCCGCGCGTGGCCGCCATCGCGGCCGGCCTCCTGCTGCTCCTGTGCGTGCCGCTGCCGACCCGCATCCAGGCCGGGGCCATGGCGCATGCCGCGCAAAGCGTGCCGGTATTCGCGCCCGTGCATGCGCAAGTTGCGGTAATGCCGTTCGGAGAAGGCGCGCGCGTGAAAGAGGGCGAGGTGCTGGTGCGCCTGCTGTCCGCCACCGGCGACGCGCGCCTGGCGGCCGCGCACGCCCGCGTCGAACGCCTGCGCTGGCAGGCCGGCACCGCCGGCTTCGATCCGGAGCAGCGCCGCGTCAGCGGCTCGCTGGAAGAGGAGCTGGCCACCGCCGCCGCCGAACTGGCCGCGGCCGAACAGGAAAGCGCCAGGCTGGCCCCGCGCGCGCCCTTCGGCGGCACCTTGCGCGACCTTGATCCAGACCTGGCGCCCGGCACCTGGGTCCACCGCAACGAGAAGCTGGCGCTGCTGGTCGGCGACGGCCCGGTGGAAGTCGACGGTTACCTGGACGAGGCAACGGTGCACCGCATCGCCGTGGGCGACCGCGCCCACTTCTATCCGGACGGCGACGGCCCGGTGCTGACCCTGACGGTGAGCGCGATCGACCGCGACGCGACCCGCGTGCTCCCGAGCGGCATGCTGGCGGCCGAACGGGGCGGCCTGATCGCCGCGCGCGAGCGGCAGGGCAGCTGGATTCCCGAACACGCCGTCTACCACGTCAGCTTCCGGGCCGAGGGCGCGGCCGGCGCCCACCTGTCCGCCGTGCGCGGCAAGGTGGTGGTGGCGGGCGCCTGGGAGGCCCCGGCGCGCGACTTCTTCAACGCCTTCTTCTCCGTCCTGTGGCGCGAAGCGGGCTTCTGAGCCCGGCGCTTGGTGTTAGGATCAATGCCCGAAGCTATCGGTGGTTTAGTTAAAAACTATTTCATTTATTTTATTGATAGCCTTATACTCACGCCCACTCACCTTTCATCAACCGTCAAGGAACACGTCCCATGAAAACCGTAGGCGAAAAACTCGACGCATTCAGCGTCCCGGCTGCCAAACCTGGCTTCAACCAGCACGAAGAGAACGGCGTTTCGGCCTTCGAGACCATCACCGAGAAATCCTTCCCGGGCAAATGGAAAGTCATCTACTTCTACCCGAAGGACTTCACCTTCGTGTGCCCGACCGAGATCGTCGAATTCGCCAAGCTGGCCAAGCAGTTCGAAGAGCGCGACGCCGTGCTGATGGGCGGCTCGACCGACAACGAGTTCTGCAAGCTGGCCTGGCGCCGTGAGCACAAGGACCTGGACCGCCTGAACCACTACGCCTTCGGCGACGCCACCGGCTCGCTGGTGGACATGCTGGGCGTGCGCGACAAGGACGCCGGCGTGGCCCTGCGCGCGACCTTCATCGTCGACCCGGACAACACCATCCAGCACGTCTCGGTGAACAACCTGAACGTCGGCCGCAACCCCGAGGAAGTCCTGCGTATCCTGGACGGCCTGCAAACCGACGAGCTGTGCCCCTGCAACCGCGCCGTCGGCGGCGCCACGCTGTAATCGGCAAGAACCCGCTCCGGCGGGTTTTTTTACCGCCTCACTATAGGGTTTCGCTATGGAATTTCTTAATTCGATCAAGGACCTGATTCCCGACTACGCGAAGGACATCCGCCTGAACCTGGACGGCACGATCGCGCGCTCCAGCCTGACGGGGAACGACGCGGTCGGCGTGGCGCTGGCCGCCGCCTTCGCCGCGCGCTGCCGTCCGATCGTGGACGCCATCGTCACCGGCGGCGTGCTCGCGCCGGAGGAACAGAACGCGGCCCTGGCCGCGGCCGCGCTGATGGGGATGAACAATATCTGGTATCCCTACGTCGAGATGGCCGACGACGCCGATCTCAAGAGCCAGCCGGCCCAGCTGCGCATGAACGCCTACGCCAACAACGGCGGCGTGGACAAGCGCCGGTTCGAGATGTACGCCCTGGCCGCGTCCATCATCGGCAAGTGCCACTTCTGCGTGAAGTCGCACTTCGACCTGTTGAAACAGGAAGGCATGAGCAGCCAGCAGCTGCGTGACGTCGGACGCATCGCCGCCGTCGTCAACGCGGCCGCGCAGTGTATCGCCGCATCGACATAAATCGCCGAAAGGGTGGCGGGGCGCGGGGAACCCGCTAGAATTGCACCGGATAAATACAACTTCCGGTACATGCCTGCCACCTACTTGACTTTCGCTCCGATGCTGCCGCCCGCCATGTGGCTGGCCTTGCTCGGGCTGGCCGTGGCGGGGGCCGGCGGCGCGGCGCTGCTGTTCTGGCGCGGGCGCCGCATGCTGGCCCGCCTGCGCCAGTGGCAGGACATCTTCGAGAATGCCGACTGGGGCCTCGTGATCGGCACCGGCGACGGCGGCGCGCTCGGCCTCATGAACCCCGCCTTCGCGCGCATGCACGGGTGGACCGTCGAGGAACTGACCGGCCGCCCCATCCTGACCGTGTTCGCGCCGTCCGAGCACGCCCGCCTGCCGGAGCTGGTGCGCCTCACCAACGAGTCCGGCCGGCGCTCCTACGAGTCGCTCCACATCCGCAAGGACGGCACCGTGTTTCCGGTCTGGATCGACGCCACCGCCATCAAGGACAAGCAGGGCCGGGTGCTGTACCGCGCCGTGAACGTCATCGACATCAGCGTGCGCAAGCGCATGGAGCAGCAGCTGCGCCAGAGCGAACAGATGCTGCGCAAGGTGCTCGAGGCCTTGCCGGTCGGGGTGATGGTGCTGGACGCCTCCGGCCGGCCGGTCATCAAGAATCCGGCCGCGGAGCGCATCTGCGACGGCATCGGCCCGGACGCCCAGGAGCGCCGCTACCAGGCCTGGAACGCCCGCACCGGCGCCCTGCTGGACCGCAGCGCCTGGGGCATCGTGCGCGCGCTCGAACACGGCGTCAGCACGGTCGACGAACTGATCGAGATCGAGTGCACCGACCGCACCCGGCGCACCCTCTCCAGTTCCGCCGTGCCGCTCCTTGACGACGATGGGCGCGTCAGCGGCGCCGTGTGCGTCAACCAGGACATCACCCAGGCGCGCCGCGCCGAGCAGGCCCTGGCGCGCAGCGAAGCCAGCCTGGCCAACGCCCAGCGCCTGGCGCAGCTGGGAAACTGGGATGCCGACCTGTCCAGCGGCGAGCTGTATTGTTCCGGCGAGGTGTTCCGCATCTTCGGCATGCTGCGCGGGCCGGGCCGCAGCGCGCTGCGCCCGCTCCTGCGCCGCATCGTGCCGGACGACCGCCGCCGCATCGTCGCGGTGCTGCGCGCGGCCCTCGCCAACCGCGGGCGCTTCGAGCTGCAGGCGACGCTGAGGATGGCGGAAGGGACAGTGCGCGTGCTGCACGGCCAGGCCGACGTGCGCTTCGACCTGTCCGGCCGCGCCATCGGGATGAGCGGCGTGGTGCAGGACATCACCGAGAAGACCCAGGCCGAACTGCGCCTGCGCCGCCAGGAGGAACAGTTCCGCGCCCTGGTCGAGCACTCCCCCGACGCCATCGGCCGCTTCGACCGCGACGGCTGCTGCGTGTATGCCAATCCCGCCATGGAGGCAGCCACCGGCTGGAGCCGCGAGCGCAGCATGGGCATGCCGGTGGACCTGGTGTTCCCGGCGCCGGCCGGCGCCAGCTGGCGCCAGGCCATCGAGCGGGTGTTCGCCGGCGGGCAGCCGGAGAGCCTGGAAATGGCGCTCGGCGCGCCCGGCCTGGAGCGCTACTACCACGCGCGCCTGGTGCCGGAGTTCGACGGCGGCCCGGCGGTGCGCAAGGTGCTGGCGGTGGCGCGCGACATCACGGTGCTCAAGAGCGGGGAGGCGGTGCTGCGCCAGAGCGAGCAGCGCCTGCACGCGATCACGGCCAACCTGCCGGGCGTGGTGTTCCAGTGCGAGCTGGAGACCGGCGCCGAGCAGCCGCGCTTTACCTACGTGAGCGGCGGTGCGGCGCTCCTGTTCGGCCTCGACCCGGCGCGCCTGATGGACGATGCCGGCGCGCTGCTGGAACACATTGCGGAGGCCGACCGCGACGCGCTGCGCCTGTCGCTGCGCCGCTCCGCGACCTTGCTGTGCGTGTGGGACTGGGAAGGACGCCTGGCGGGGCCGGGCGGCGAGGTGTGGATCAACTGCCGTGCCACCCCGCGGCGCGAGGGACACGACCTGGTGGTCTGGGACGGGGTCATGCTCAATATCAGCGACAGCAAGCGCGGCGAGCAGGAATTGCGCCGCTCGCG
>DASRUW010000403.1:0-3103 GCA_035655255.1 Telluria sp.
ACGTGCAGGGCGTGGCCGAGGGCGCGCAGGGCGGCTTCCTGGATCGCTTCGCCGAGGGTCGGGTGGGCGTGGATGGTGCCCGCCACGTCCTCCAGCCGCGCGCCCATCTCCAGCGACTGGCCGAAGGCGGCCGCCAGTTCCGAGACACCCTTGCCGACGGCCTGCCAGCCGACGATCTGGTGGTTGTCGCGGCGCGCGACCACGCGTACGAAGCCGTCTTTCGACTCCAGCGTCATCGAGCGGCCGTTGGCGGCGAACGGGAACAAGGCGTGCATGCATTCCGCACCTGCCTGCTCCGGCGTCTGGCCCACGACGACGATCTCGGGATCGGTGAAGCATACCGCCGGAATCGCGGCCGGCATGAAGTGGCGCGTCTTGCCCGAGATGATCTCGGCCACCATTTCACCCTGCGCCATCGCGCGGTGCGCCAGCATCGGTTCACCCGTCACGTCGCCGATCGCCCACACGTTGCGCATGGAGGTACGGCACTGGTCGTCGATCTTGATGAAGCGGCCGTCCATGTCCAGCATCAGACTTTCGAGCCCGAAGCCGGTCGTGCGCGGGCGGCGGCCAACCGCCACCAGCACCTTGTCGGCGGCGAGTTCGGATTCCTGGCCCGCGCTGTCCTTGATCATCACGGCGGCGCCGTTGGCGTTCATGCCGAGCACGGAGTAGCCCAGGCGCACTTCAATGCCCAGGCCCTTGAGCGACACGGCCACCGGGTGCGTCAGCTCGGTGTCGTATGCCGGCAGGACGCGGTCCTGCGCTTCGATCACCGTGACTTCCGCCCCCAGCTTGCGGTAGGCGATGCCCAGTTCCAGGCCGATGTAGCCGGCGCCGACCACCACCAGCTTCTTCGGCAGCTCCGAAGGCGACAGTGCTTCGGTGGCGCTGATGACGCGCCCGCCGAAAGGCATGAAGGGCAGTTCGGTCGTATGCGAGCCGCTGGCGATCAGCAGGTTCTCGCAGCCGATGCGATAGGGCTGTTCGCCTTCGCGCAGGATCTCGACCGTCTTGCCGTCGATGACCACCGCCTTGCCTTTGACGACTTGCACGCCGTGCTTCTTGAGCAGCATGCCGACGCCGCCGGTCAGGCGCGCGACGATGCCGTCCTTCCAGGTCACGGTCTGCCGGATGTCGATCGTGGGTTTTTGCACGCTGATGCCGAGCGGCGAGCCGTCGGCATAGCGGGTGGCGGCTTCGAATTCGTCGGCCGCGTGGATCAGGGCCTTGGACGGGATGCAGCCGACATTGAGGCAGGTGCCGCCCAGGGCTTCGCTTTCGACCAGCATGGTCGGGATGCCGAGCTGGCCGGCGCGGATCGCGGCGACATAGCCGCCAGGGCCGCCGCCGATCACGATCAGGTTCGTAGTATGTGCGTTCATTGTGTTGTTATTCCACGAAGAGCATGGCCGGGCATTCGAGCAGCGCACGGATCGCCTGGATGAACTGGGCCGCGTCCATGCCGTCCACCACGCGGTGGTCGAAGGACGAGGACAGGTTCATGATCTTGCGGGCGACCACGGCGCCGTTGCGGATCACGGGGCGTTCGACGATCTTGTTCACGCCGATGATCGCCACTTCCGGATGATTGATGACCGGGGTCGTGACGATGCCGCCCAGCGGGCCGAGGCTGGAGATGGTGATGGTGGAACCGGACAGCTCCTCGCGCGTGGCCTTCCCGGTGCGCGCGGCGTCGGCCAGGCGCAGGGTCTCGGCGGCGCAGGACCACAGGTCGCGCGCTTCGGTGTGGCGCATCACGGTGACCATCAGGCCGTTGTCGGTCTGGGTGGCGATGCCGCAGTGGACCGCGTCGAACTGCGTGACCACGCCGGCGTCATCGTCGAAGCGGGCATTCATCTGCGGGAAGTCGCGCAGGGCCAGCACGACTGCGCGCATCAGCAGCGGCAGCACGGTGAGCTTGCCGCGTTCCTTGCCCCAGCGTTCGTTCAGGCGCACGCGCAGGGCTTCCAGTTCGGTGACATCCACTTCCTCGACGTACGAGAAGTGCGGGATGCGGCGTTTGGCGTCCTGCATCTTCTGCGCGATCTTGCGGCGCAGGCCGATGACGGGGATCTGGCGCTCGTCGCTGCGCTGGGCGTAGCGGGTGTCGGCGCCGCCGGCCGCTTGCGGGCCGCGGGCGACGAAGGCTTCCAGGTCCTCGTGCGTGATGCGGCCGGCGGGGCCGGTGCCGTGCACGAATTGCAGTTCGATGCCCAGGTCCCAGGCGTGCTGGCGCACGGCGGGGGAGGCGAGCGGCTTGGCGCCGGCGGCGCGGGCGGCGCCGGCCGGGACGACCTGCTTCGGCGGGCGCGGTGGGGCGAGGCTGGGCTCGGGTTCGGCGGTTGGGCGCGGAGTCGGCTGGGGCTTCGCTTCCTTACCAGGGGCCCCCGCCTGCGCGGGGGTGACGGTGGTCGCCTCGGGGGCGGTGGCTGCCGGGGCGGCGCCCGGCTTGAGGTTGCCTTCGCCTTCGACCTCGATGTGGATCAGGTCGGAGCCGACCGCCATGACGGTGCCGGCGGCCGCGCCCAGCGATGCGACCTTGCCGTGCACCGGCGACGGAATCTCGATCGTGGCCTTGTCGGTCATGACGTCGGCCAGGACCTGGTCCTCGGTGATCATGTCGCCGACCTTCACGTGCCACATGACCAGTTCAACTTCTGCGATGCCTTCGCCGATGTCCGGCATCTTGATGACGTGAATACCCATCTGTTATGCCTCCAGCGTGCGTTTGAATGCCTCGGCCACGCGGGCCGGACCCGGGAAGTACGCCCATTCCTGGGCGTGCGGATACGGCGTATCCCAACCCGTCACGCGCTCGATCGGGGCCTCCAAATGGTAGAAGCAGTGTTCCTGCACCAGCGAGACCAGTTCCGCGCCGAAGCCGCAGGTACGGGTCGCCTCGTGCACCACCACGCAGCGGCCGGTCTTCTTGACCGATTCGAGGATGGTCGCCAGGTCCAGCGGCCACAGGCTGCGCAGGTCGATGATCTCGACATCGATGCCAGTCTCGCGCGCCGCCGCCTCGCATACCCACACCATGGTGCCGTAAGCGAGCACGGTGAGCTGCTTGCCGGGCCGGAAAATGGCCGCCTTGTCGAGC
>DASRUW010000404.1:0-10483 GCA_035655255.1 Telluria sp.
GACTGGGACGTGTTCTTCGCCACCCTGGCCGAGGTGGGCTTCGACGGCGTGATGTCGTCCTGCGTGTTCGCCTGGGAAGAGCGCGCCGAGGAGTCCAGCCGCTTCATGCGCGCCGAGATTCAGCGCTACCTCGACAAGTACCCGCGCCGCTGAGCCGCCGCCCCTCAACTATGATCGGAAGCTGTCACCCATGAGCATCAACATCACGAGCGCCCCTTGCTGCTGGGGTGTGGACGACGTCAAGAATCCGCACCTGCCGAGCTGGAAACAGGTGCTGAGCGAGGCCAGCCAGGCCGGCTACAAGGGCATCGAGCTGGGGCCCTACGGCTACATCCCGCTGGACATCGAAACCGTGTCGCAGGAGTTGAACAAGAACCGGCTGAGCATCGTGGCCGGCACCATCTTCGACGACCTGGTTTCGCCGGAGAACGGCGCCAACCTGATCCGCCAGACGCACGAGATCTGCGGCCTGATCCGCCAGTTGCCCAAACTGCCCACCGAAGCAGGCCAGCGTTTCGCCGCGCCTTACCTGGTGGTGATGGACTGGGGCCATGACGAGCGCGACTACACAGCCGGGCATGCCGACACGGCGCCTCGGTTGAACGCCGAACAGTGGGCCACCATGACTGGCCACATCCGCCAGATCGCCGAGCTGTCCTGGCGCGAGTACGGCATCCGCACGGTGATCCATCCGCACGCCGGCGGCTACATCGAGTTCGCCGACGAGATCGAGCAGATCATGCGCGACATCCCGCACGAGGTGGCCGGCCTGTGCCTGGATACCGGGCACACCTACTACTCGGGCATGGACCCGGCCAAGTGGCTGCACAAATATGCCGATCGCATCGACTACGTGCACTTCAAGGACATCGACCGCGCGGTATTCGACCGGGTGCTGGGCAAGCGCATCCGCTTCTTCGAAGCCTGCGGCGAGGGCGTGATGTGTTCGATCGGCAAGGGCGTGCTGGACTACAACGGCATCAAGCAGGCGCTAGCCGACATCGGCTACCAGGGCTACATCACCGTGGAACAGGAGCGCGACCCGCGCAACTCGGGTTCGGTGCTCGATGACGTCACGGCCAGCCTGAACTTCCTCAAGGGCGTGGGCTTCCATTGAGAGCCCAAGGAAACGGCAACTCCGTTTCCCCCCAGTAGCGACAAGAACACTTGGGGCGGCCCGGCGTTTTCCCGGGAGCCACCGCCTCCTTCCTTAAAAGGAACAAACGACATGATCAACGGTGAAAAATTCGTCCCGGCCCCGATCCGCTGGGCCGTGGTGGGCGGCGGCAGGGGCAGCCAGATCGGCTACATCCACCGCTCGGCCGCGCTGCGCGACAACGTCTTCCAACTGGTAGCCGGCGCCTTCGACATCAACCCGACGCACGGCCGCGACTTCGGCGCGAACCTGGGCGTGGCACCGGAACGCTGCTACCCCGACTACGCCACGATGTTCGCCGAGGAGGCCAAGCGTCCGGACGGCATCCAGGCGGTATCGGTGGCCACACCCAACGGCACCCACTTCGCCATCTGCAAGGCCGCGCTCGAGGCTGGCCTGCACGTGGTGTGCGAGAAGCCGCTGTGCTTCACGACGGAAGAAGCGGAAGAACTGCAAGCTCTGGCCGCCCGGCAGAACAAGGTCGTCGGCGTGACTTACGGCTACGCCGGACACCAGCTGATCGAGCAGGCGCGCGAGATGATCGCGAATGGCGAGCTGGGCGAGATCCGCATCGTGCAGATGCAGTTCGCGCACGGCTTCCACAGCGAGGCGGTGGAAGAGGCCAACCCGGCGACCCGCTGGCGCGTGGACCCGAAATTCGCCGGCCCGAGCTACGTGCTGGGCGACGTCGGCACCCACCCGCTCTACCTGTCGGAGGTGATGCTGCCGGAGCTCAAGATCAAGCGCCTGATGTGCTCGCGCCAGAGCTTCGTCAAGAGCCGCGCGCCGCTGGAGGACAACGCCTTCACCATCATGGAGTACGACAGCGGTGCGGTCGGCTACGTGTGGTCGTGCGCGGTCAACGCCGGCTCCATGCACGGCCAGAAGGTGCGCGTGATCGGCTCCAAGGCCAGTATCGAGTGGTGGGACGAGCGCCCCAACCAGATGACCTTCGAAGTGCAGGGCGAACCGGTGCGCATCCTGGAGCGCGGCATGGGCTACTTGCACCCGGCGGCGCTGCGCGACGACCGCATCGGCGGCGGCCATCCGGAGGGCCTGTTCGAGGCATGGTCCAACCTGTACTACCGCTTCGCCCAGGCGATGGACGCCAGCGACCGTGGCGACCAGGCGGCGCTACAGGCTATCCGCTACCCTGACATCCATGCCGGGGTGGAAGGGGTGCGCTGGGTGGAGAATTGCGTGCGTTCAGCCGATGAGGGCGGCGTCTGGATCGATTACCGCTAAGCGCCGAATGTTAGGTCATCTTTAGACGCGGAAGCCGGCAAGACCTCTCTTGCTGGCTTCTTTTTTTGTTCCAAGCACTGAAAAACCACATTACTCTTGCTTGGCTTAGGGCCTATTTCAGTAGGCAGGCGAGCCAAAACAGGTTGAGTGCCACCAGCGCACAGGAACCGGAATGTACTGGAGTACATGAGGATTCCGCGCACTGCCGGCACTCAAGATGTGAAGGCGGAGCCGTCTAATGAAATAGGCTCTTAACAGTTTTCCCGCATATATATGGCAATCCCCGCCTGCATAGGCAGCAGTTTGTCGACGCTGCGCCCGAAGTGATGGGCCAGGATATCCAGGGCCGTCAGGGCTTCGAGTTCGGGGTTCTGATCGATTACCGCCGCGATGGCGCCTTCTTTCAGCAGCGCCTTTCTATCTGCGGTCAGTTCGTGCGTGATCACCACCGTGTCGTTCTCGCGCCCGTGCCGCTTGATCGCCTCGACGATACCGCGGTCACCGGCCGACAGGTTGTAGATGCCGTTGATTGCGGGATGTTGGCGCATCACCTTGTGCACCAGCGCCCCCGCCACCTCGGGCTGCTCGCGCGTCTCGAGCACGGCGTCCAGCACGCAGCTGGGATAGTGCTCGGCCAGGACCTGGCGAAAGCCTTCTTCCCGTTCGCCCTGGTCGGTGAAGCTGTGCAGGCCGGACACGATGGCGATCCTGCCGCCGGCCGCCCCCAGGAAACGCCCCATCAGATCGCCCGCCGTGCGCCCAGAGGAACGGTTGTCGAGCCCGACGTAAGCCAGTCTGCCGCTGGCGGGCAGATCGGTGGCCATGGTGATCACCGGCATCGCCGCCGTGACCTTTTCCAGCGCCCGTTCGATCACGGGATCGGCGGGGAGGATGACGATCAGCGCATCCTGGGAGCGCGGCAGCCGCGCCAGGAGCTTGGCGGTTCCGGCCAGATCCAGGACATCGTAATAGTACTGTGTCACCTGGATATTGGAGCTGAAGTAGATATCGTTCGCCCGGATGAAGGCCCGCTGCAAGGCCGCATAGAACGGGTTGGAGGGGGCCTGCATCAGCACCCCGACGCGCAGCGTCCGGGTCGGCCGTCGCTCCAGGTCCCGGTCGAGCTTGAGCTTGCGCGCCCATTCGAGCACGCGCCGTTCTTTTTCCGCACTGACGCCCCCGCGCCCGTTCAGCACCCGGTCCACGGTGGCCAGGCTCACTCCGGCGGCGATGGCCACGTCGGCGGCGACGGTCTTTTTCGGCATGCTCCCTCATCTCCCTTACAGGAAAGGCTCCCGCTCCCGAGAAACTCGGGATCGAAAACCCTCTCGATATCAGCCCCGGCATTCTGCCACTGGCGCCGGAGTCCCGCCATGCGGCGCCACGGCGGTAATGGACACGGAGCAAAGCTCAGCAGTTTTCCCGCAGATAAATGCCGATCGGGGTGTGGGTGCGGATGTCCTCTTCGTCGTGACGCCCGAAATGCCGGGCCAGCAGCTTCACCGCCGTCATCACCTCGAGTTCGGGATTCTGGTCGAGCACCACGTCGATCACGCCCTCCTGCAACAGCAGCTTGCGCTCGGTGGTGAGCTCGTGGGTGATGAACACCGTGTGTTCCTCGCAGCGATAGGCCCGGAGCGCCTCGGCGATGCTGCGGTCCCCGGTCGACAGGTTGTAGATGCCGGCCACCCGCGATTTCTCGCGCAGGATACGGCCGACCAGCTCGCCCGCCCGCTCCGGCTGCTCCCAGGTTTCCACCACCGCAGAGAGTCGGCAGTGCGGATAGCGTTCCGCCAGCACCGAACGGAAGCCCATTTCGCGCTCGCCCTGGCCGATGAAGCTCTGCATGCCGGACACCACCACGATGTCGCCGCCCGCCGCCCCGACGTAGCGCCCCATCAGCTCCCCCGCCGTCCGCCCCGCAGCGCGGTTATCCAGGCCGACGTAGGCCAGTTTTTCCGGCAGAGGCAGGTCCGATACCATGGTCACCAGCGGCAGCCGCGCGGCGATCTTGCGCAGCGTCTCGCTGGTCAGGGGGTGGTCGGGCACGATCACGATCAGCGCATCGTGCTTCTGGGTGACCTTGGCCAGCAGCGCGGCCGTTTCCTTCGGCGCCGTGACGTCGAAGTAATGCAGCGCGATCTGGATGCTCGCGCCGGCATAGAGCGCATTGGCCTTGACGAAGGTCTGCTGCAGCACCTCGTAGAACGGGTTGGCCGGATTCTGCATCACCACGCCGAGGCGTACGATGCGCGTCGGCCGCCGCTCGAGGTTACGGTCGAGCTGCAGCTTCCTGGCCCACTCCAGCACCCGGAGTTCCTTGTCAGGGCTGACCCCGCCGCGCCCGTTGAGCACGCGGTCCACCGTGGCCGAACTCACTCCTGCCGCAGCCGCCACGTCGGCCAGGCCGGCTTTCTTCCCCATACCCCGTCGCTCCCTCTTTTTGATTGAAATCAATCAAAACTCACATTGAGATGATGATTTTGATTCAATACATTGAGTGTGTCCAACAAGACAAAATTCATTGGAGGAAGACGACGATGCATACCCCATTCCGGTTCCGCGTGGCGGTCAGTCCGCTGTCGTGGACCAACGACGTACTGGAAGATCTGGGCAACGACACGCCGCTGGAACAGTGCCTGAGCGAGGCGGCCACCGCCGGCTTCGCCGGTACCGAGCTGGGGCGGAAGTTCCCGCGCGAAGCCCAGACTCTCAAGCCCATCCTGAACCAGCACAGCCTGCAGCTTGCCTCCGGCTGGCATTCCGGCTTCCTGGCCGAACGCAGCGTCGAGGAGGAAATGAAGGCCGTGGCGCCGCATGCCGAGCTGCTGCAGGCGCTCGGCGCCAAGGTGATGGTCTACGGCGAGTGCGGCGTGATGGTGCCGGAGGTACCGCTCGACGTGCCGATGTCGACGCGCCTGACGTTGACCGCCGCCGACATGAGCGCCTACGCCGAGCGCATCACCCGCTTCGCCCGCTGTCTCGACGAACACTACGGCCTGCGCCTGGCTTACCACCATCACCTGATGATGGTGGCCGAGACGCTGGACGAGGTCTCCGCCCTGTTCGAACAGACCGGCCCGGAAGTCGGCCTGCTGCTGGATACCGGCCACGCCGCCGCCGCCGGCTTCGACTACCGCGTGCTACTGGAGCGCTTCGGCCAACGCATCGTGCACATCCACCTGAAAGACGTGCGCGCCGAGGTGATGCAGACCGTGCGCGAGCAGGACCTCAGCTTCAACGAAGGCGTGCGCCGCGGCATGTTCACCGTGCCGGGCGATGGTTCGGTCGATTTCGGCGCGCTGGCCGCTTTTGTCCGCGACACCGGCTACGCCGGCTGGCTGGTAGTCGAGGCCGAGCAGGACCCGATGAAGGCTCCACCGCTGGAAACCGTGTCGCGGGCGCGCCGTTTCATCGCCGCCACCTTCGAAGCCCACGCTCAGGCCTGAGCCGCCCCATCGCATACATATTAAGGAGGAGTCACGCATGTCCAAACCCGTCCTCAACATCGGTCTGATCGGTTCCGGCTTCATGGGCCAAGCGCACGCCGATGCCTTCCGCCGCGCCAGCGTTCTCTACCCCAACCTGCCGGCGACGCCGCACCTCTACGGCCTAGCCGACGCCAACGACGAGCTCGCCGCCAAGGCGGCGCAACGGCTGGGCTTCGAAACCTCGACTGGCGACTGGCGCCTACTGGTGAACGATCCCAAGGTCGACGTGATCGACATCACCTCGCCCAACCATCTGCACTGCGAGATGGCGCTGGCGGCGATCGAGGCCGGCAAGCACGTCTATTGCGAGAAGCCGCTGTCGGTCTCGCTGGAAGAAGCCGAGCGGATGGCCGAAGCTGCGCGCCGCAAGGGTGTGAAGACCTTCGTCGCCTTCAACAACATCAAGACGCCGGCCGCACTCTTGGCCAAGCAGATGATCGAGCGCGGCGACATCGGCGTGCCGACGCGCTTTCGCGCCTGGTTCGACCAGGGCTTCTTCAACGATCCGTCGCTACCGTGGAGCTGGCGCTGCTCGCGCAAGGATGCCGGTTCCGGCGCGCTGGGCGATCTGGGCTCCCACGTCATCAGCGTGGCGCAGTTCCTGATGGGCGACATCGTGGAAGTGACGGGCCAGGCGCAGACCTTCTTCGAAACCCGCCCGGTGCCGCAAGGCGGTTCGGGCTATGGCGCCAAGGCGGACGACAACGCGCAGCAGGCGCCGGTTGAAAACGAAGACCAAATCCAGTGCCTGGTGCGCTTCGCCTCCGGGGCCGGCGGCACCATCGAGGCCTCGCGTATCGCCGCCGGCAAGGTGTTCGGCGTGTACTGGGAGGTATCCGGCACCGAAGGCACCATCATCATGGACGGCGAGCGCTTCAACGAGCTGAAGATCTCCCGCTTCACCGATCCCAAGCCGGACCGCGGCTTCAAGACCATCCTGGCCGGCTCGCAAGTGCCGCAGTTCTCCGGCTTCTTCGGCTTCGATTTCGCCGGCGGCGGCCTGGGCTACTTCGACGTGAAGGTGATCGAAGTCTACGACCTGCTCATGGGCATCACCGGCGCCAGCGACTGCTTCCCCAACTTCGACTTCGGCGTGGCCAACCAGAAGATCATCGCGGCCATGGAGCGCTCGCTGGAAACGCGCGCCTGGGAGGCCGTGCCGCGCTGAGGCCGGCTCGTCTTCATACCGCCTTGGCCGGCATCCCGCATCACAGGGGGTGCCGGCCGGGCCTTGCCGCGACAAGCGGCGCATGAGGTTTCCATACGTCCCACACCCATAATCCCAAGGAGGAACAGACGTGGCGAAGGAACTGAAATTCGGCGTCATCGGCGCCGGCTACATGGGAAAAGCCTATTCCATTGCTCTCAACACGGTCTCGGCGGTGTTTCCGCTGTCGGCCAAGCCGTCACTGGCCGTGATGGCCACCACCTCGGCCTCGGGCGCGGAGGGCAAGGCCCAGGCCTTGGGCTTCAAGCGTGCCACCGGCTCCTGGCAGGAGCTGGTCGAGGCTCCCGATGTCGACGTGGTCGGCATCTGCACCCCCACCTATCTGCACAAGGAAATGGCCCTGGCCGCCATCGCCGCCGGCAAGCATGTGCTGTGCGAAAAGCCCCTGGCACTCTCGGCCAAAGAGGCCAACGAGATGGCGAACGCCGCCGAGCAGGCCGGCGTCAAGACCCTGGTCGGTTACAACTACATCAAGAACCCCGCCACCCAACTGGCGAAACAGATGATAGCGAACGGGGAAATCGGCGAGATCGTCCATTTTCGCGGCACCCACAACGAAGACTTCCTGATGGACCCGGCCCTGCCGATGAGCTGGCGCCTGAAGGCGTCCTACGGCAGCCGGGCCGGCGCGCTGGGCGACTTGGCCTCGCACATCATCAACCTGGCCCACTACCTGTGCGGCCCGATCGCCGAAGTGATTGGCGAGAGCCAGACCGTGCACACGAAGCGCCCCGGCAAGGGCGGCCGTCTGGAAAACGTCGAGAACGACGACCAGACCAACTTCCTGGTGAAATTCGAGAGCGGCGTGCTGGGGTCGATCGAGGCCAGCCGCGTCGCCGCCGGCCGAAAGATGGGTCTCACTTACGAAGTGGTCGGCACCAAGGGCAGCCTGTTCTTCGACCAGGAACGTCTCGCCGAACTGCAATTCTATTCGGCGGAGGACAAGGCGGGCCGCAGCGGCTTCCGCACCCTCCTGATCGGGCCCGACCATCCCGATTACGGCCATTTCTGCATCGGCGCCGGGCACGGCTTCGGTTACAACGACATGATCACCGTCGAAATGAAGGACATGGTGGAAGGCGTGGCGGCCAGACAGCCGCTCTGGCCCTCGTTCCGCGACGCCGTGCATACCGCCCTTGTGGTCGATGCCGTACTGCGCTCGCAGCAGGAAAAACGCTGGGTAGCCATCCAGGAACTCGAACAGGAGTTAAATCCATGATCAAGCTTGCCGTCTTCGGCACCGGCCGCATCGGCTACGTCCATGCCCTGAATGCCGCCGCGCATCCTTCCGTCAAACTCGACTACCTGGTCGATCCGCTGCCCTCGGCGCATCTGAACGATCTCGCCGCCAAGACCGGCGCCCGCATCGTCGATGCCGACACCGTCTTCGCCGACACCGCCATCGACGGCGTGGTGATCGCCAGCTCGACGGACACCCACGCCGAACTGATGCTGAAATCGGCCGCCACCGGCAAGGCCATGTTCTGCGAGAAGCCGATCAGCCTCAACTTCTCCCTGGTGAGCGAGGTCGCCGCCGCCGTGGAGAAGGCCGGCACCCCGTGTATGCTGGGCTTCCAGCGGCGCTACGATCCCAACTTCCGGATGATCCGCGAGCGCATCGCCAGCGGCACGGCGGGCAAGCTGGAACAAGTCGTCATGCACACGCGCGACCCGGCGCCGCCGCCGGTCGAGTACGTCAAGCGCTCGGGGGGGATGTTCCGCGACCAGGCGATCCACGATTTCGACATGGCGCGCTACCTGCTGGGCGAGGAGATCAAGACGGTCTATGCCGTCGGCGGCTGCCTGATCGACCCGGCCATCGGCGCGGCCGGCGACATCGATACCGCGATGATCACGCTGGTCTCGGCCTCCGGCCGCTTCGTGCAGATGAACAACTGCCGCCGCGCGCCGTTCGGCTACGACCAGCGCCTCGAAGCGTTGTGCGAGAAGGAGGTGCTGTACGTGGAAAACCGGCTGCGGGACTCGGTAACGATCGCCAGCGCCGCCGGCTTCACCGTCTCCCCGCCGATGAACTACTTCATCGAGCGCTTCGCCGACGCCTACCGCCTGGAAATGGGCGCCTTCGTCGCTATGCTGGAGCAGGGCCAGGCGCCGCTGGCCGGCATCCGGGATGGCCTGGAAGCGCAACGCCTGGCCGAAGCGGCCATGGTGTCGATGAAGAGCGGGCAACCGGTACAGCTCGATGCCGGGTGGCAGCCGGGCTGAGGCATTGCGCAAGTCTGGAAACATAATCTTGCCCAGCTCAAGTGGACACCCCGTTAAGCAATAAACTGCAACGAGGTGAACCAAGGCAAGACTAGGGCGTGTTCACAGTAGCCAGATATAGGCACAAACCAGGCTCAGGAATGCACCAAAGCGACGGTCAAGTTTGTCGTAACGAGTGGCGAGGCGTCGGAACTGTTTGAGCCGATTGAAGAAGCGCTCGACCAGAGAGACTGTATAAATAACAGAAACACTAGCCCGGGCCCCATCAAACCGCCTGTCACTTTTGTGCAGGCGGTTTGTTATGCATTACCAACGCGGCCAATCCCGGAGCCAAGCTTCCTTCTTTCCTGAAGCCTTGGATGAACTCCTACCCATTGACCATCCCGTCCGGGTCATCGACCTGTTCGTCGAACAGTTGGACCTGACAGCACTCGGTTTCAGCAAGGTCAAACTCGCTGCCAAGGGCCGCCCGCCTTATCATCCGGCCGATCTGCTCAAACTCTACCTCTATGGCCATCTCAACTGGGTACGCTCCAGCCGCCGGCTAGAGGACGAATGTCAGCGCAACATCGAAGTGATGTGGCTGCTTACCCCCTGGATTTGCCCCTGCCTCCAGACCCTCCTGCCGTTGCACTTACTCCCTGAATCCGCGACCTAAAATAACTGACGCACCTGTTATAGCTTTTTGGGATGGGCCGTCGGCCTTGAATATGGTGAACCACCGTGCCGACAGCAAAATCTCGAATGGGCAACACGAGATGGGCCTATCCTTGAGGCCATGCTCCTTTCAGTCGCGCTGTCGTCGCCGCGCCTACGCCCATTTGGCCATCAGATAGCGATCGAGCCTAGGATGCTCTTCAGATAGGCAAACAAGATATCGACTGTCTTGCGCGCATCGTGCGATTGTTCTGAATACGTGTTGGTTGATACAGGGGAGCAGATCAAAGGAGCTTGACTACCGGCTGATCAAGGAATTATGGGCTTACACTGACAACCGCATCGCGGTGCGCTTTGCCTATGAGTGGCACGACGACTCCGGTCAATGGTTTCGATCCTATGGCAATGAAAACTGGGAGTTCAACGAGCATGGTTTCATGCAGCGTCGCTTCGCGAGTATTAATGATCTTCCGATCAAGG
>DASRUW010000405.1:0-7282 GCA_035655255.1 Telluria sp.
GCCCGATCGACCGCGATGGCGCCCGGATAGGCGAAGCGCGCCGCCGTCCCGGTGCCATCCGCGCTGCCGGGAACGCCTGCCGCGCCGGCGATCGTGGTCACCACCCCTGCGGCCGTAATCCGGCGGACGGTATGGTTGTAAGTATCGGCCACATACAAGTTGCCGCGGGCGTCCGCAGCGATGCCATAAGGCCGGTTGAAGTGCGCTGCGCCGCCCGTGCCATCGGCGCTGTCTTCCACGCCGGCCTTGCCGGCCAGGGTGCTGACCGTCCCCGACGGCGTGATCTTGCGGATCGTGCTGTTGAACGTGTCGGCCACGTATAAGTTGCCGGCGCGGTCCATCGCGAGGCCGGTTGGGTCCCGAAAGCGCGCAGCGGCACGTTTGCCATCAACCGATCCAGAGCCACCAGTATGGCCGGCAACCAGATAGAGGCCGGGGTCCGGATAGCGCACGGACCCGCCGCCGCAGCCCTGCCCGGTCTGTGTACAGCTGTTCGGAATGACCTGGTCCGCCGCCTGCCCCGACATCTTCGCGGCGCTCACATGGGTGACGCTGGACGAGTCCGCAGGCCCCCCGCATCCCGCCAGGCCGATGCAAACGAGGCTGGCGGCGAGCAGGACGTGCCAGGCGTGCTTGGTGAAACCGTGGATCGCTTTGTGCATGGCATTTCCTCCCCCGGTGGACTGCCCCCATCTTAGGGACGACCGTTGTCGGATCCTTATGCGATCACACCCGCACCTTTGACAGCCATCAAGAGCTCAGGAATGCCCAGACAGGCGCGGCCTGCGTGTTCCTTGGCTATCGGAGCGGGCCGGTTTGCGCCCCGAGCCGATGCTGCAGGAACCACAGGTAAAGGTCCGGGTTGGCGTAGCTGGGCGTCCACGCGTCGTGCCCGGTGTCCGGGTAGACCGTGAGGCGCACGTCCCCGCCCTGGGCCTTGACCGCGTCGACCATGTTGCGGTCGTCCTGCACCGGCACCACCGGATCGAGCGCGCCGTGGAAGGCCCAGATAGGCAGGTGCTTCAGGCGCCAAGCCGTGAACGGCCGCCCGGCCCCGCATACGGGAGCGACGGCGGCGAAGCGGTCCGGATGTTCAACCGCCAGCTGCCAGGCCGCGTAGCCGCCCATCGAGAGGCCGGTCAGGTAGATGCGGCTGGTGTCGACGGGGAGCTTGGCGAGCGCCTCGTCCAGCAAGGCCATCACGTCGGACGTGTTCCAGCCAATGGCCTCGGGCGCCTGCGGGGCGAGCACGATGAAGGGAAAATCCGGCTGGCTCGCCGCGTACTTCAGCGGCCCGTGCAGCTTGACCTTCTCCACGTCGGCGCCGCTTTCGCCCGAACCGTGCAGGAACAGGATGAGGGGCCAGGTCTTGCCCGGTTCGGCGATCCCCCGCGGCAGGTGCAGCACGAATTTCAGCCTGACCGTGCGCACCACTTCCTTGTCCAGCGCCTCGTTGCGCTGACCTTCGACCAGTTTCCAGTCCGCGGCCACGGCCGGTGCCCCCATCAAGACGCCGGCCACGCAGGCCAGCAGGATTTGTTTTCGCATCCGCCCAGCTTAGCGCAAGACGGTTGAGGGGGCGAATTGGAAGCGCAGCGTCCCCGCCTCCGTGCCCACGCCCACCGGCACGAAGCCGCTTCGTTCCAGCACGCGGATCGAAGCGGGATTGGCGGCCGTGGTATGGGCAATGACGCGTTGGACGGACGCTTGGCGTGCGGCGTGCGCGGCCAGCGCGCCGGCCAATTCCGTGGCGTAGCCGCGGCCGCGCCATTCGGGGCAAACCGAGTAGCCCAGCTCCACGACGCCGTGCTCATCCGGCGGGCCGAAGTAGCCGCCGCCTGCCACCACCGTGGCGGGCGCTGCCTCGTCCGCCGGCCGCACGGCGTACCAGCCGTACCAGCCGACGACGGCCGCGCCGCCGCGTTTCAGGCAGTCGAGAAAGTAGCGCTGGGCGGATGCGTCGTACTCGCCGGGCGGCCAGCTCGTGGGCACGGCGGCTCCCAGGTGGGCGGCGAACAGCTCGCCCCCGGTGAGTTCCGCCGCGACGTGGGACGCGGTCGCGGCCACCAGTTTCAGCCGCTCGGTGCGCAGCATGGTACCGGAAGCGCTCACGCCGGCCCGGCGGCGGATTCGGTGATCCGGACGTGGGCATCGGTGACATGGATGCCGAACGTCTCCAGGTCCGCAAGGCACTCGTCCACGTCGACACCGGGCATGGGCTCGCCGGGATGCATCACGACCGTCTTGAAATGCGTCCACGGCGCGAATTGCGCTGGCAGATTGGCGCCCGCCAGGTCGCCCGTGAAAGCGAAGATCCTGCCGGGGCCGCGAAACAAGTGCACTTGCATGGGATACCTTTCAACGAGGTGTTTACAGTCCCGCGCGATCCAGGCCGTACTGCTTGTCCAGGATGCCCGGCGGCGTGCGGAAGGCGACGTTCATGCGGTTCCAGCCATTGATGGCGGTGACGCGGAAGGTCAGTTCCACCAGCTCTTCTTCCGAGAACTGGGCACGAACGCGATCATACAGAGAATCGGAGACGCCTTCCTTGTCGATTTGTGTGAGCGCCTCGGTCCACTCCAGCGCCGCGCGTTCGCGCGCCGAGAACAGGTTCGATTCGCGCCAGATGGCGACGTGGTGCAGGCGCAGCGCGCGCTCGCCCTCGATGGTCGCCTGCTTGACGTGCATGTCGACGCAGAAGGCGCAGCCGTTCATCTGCGAGGCGCGGATGTCGACCAGGGTGCCGAGCGTCTTGTCCATGGTGAAGGAAAGTGCGAAGGCCAGGTACTTCTGGAATTGCGCGCTGTTGGATGCCGAATAGCTGATACGTGCTGCTTGGCTCATGGTGATGCTCCTTTTCGTTTGGCGGCCCGCCGGAAGCGGAGGGCTCATCATCAAGACGACGCGGCGTCCTCGTTTGTGACAAGCAGCGCGAGCTTGTCCGGATTGCGCATCACGTACACGGCGCCGATGCGTCCCGGCTCGGCGGCAGACGGCGCCAGGGTGATGGTCTGGATCAGGCGCCCGCCGTCGTTCACGTCGAATACAAGGAAGCCGGGAAGGCCGTTGATGCGCGCGGGCCGCATGCGCCAGCCGGTGGCGGCGGGCAGCTTCGCGAAGCCGATGAACACCGTCGATACCAGGTCGCGACCGCGCACCGGCTTGGGCACGGCCGACACCTTGCCGCCGCCGTCGGCCAGCATCACCACGTCCGCGCTCAGGACCTGCGCGAGGCCGGATACGTCGCGGCTCAATACCGCCTCGACGAAGGCGTCCGACAATCGCTGGTGCTCCTCCGCCGTGACTTCGCGCCGGGCGTAGTCCTCCTTCACGCTGCGCCGCGCGCGGCTCACCAGCTGGCGGCAAGCCGCCTCGTTGCGGCTCAAATGCGAAGCGACCTCCGCGAAATCGAGGTCGAACACATCCTTCAGCAGAAACGCCGCGCGCTCCAGCGGCGACAGCCGTTCCAGCGTGAGCATGAAGGCGACCGACACGTCCTCCGCGAATTCGGCCTGCTGCTCGGGACCTTGCACGGAGCCGAAATGCAGCTCGTCGTCGAGCACGGGCTCGGGCAGCCACACGCCCACGTACTGTTCGCGCCGCGCCGCCGCCGAGCCGATCTTGTCGAGGCACAGATTGGTCACCAGCCGCGAAAGGTAAGCGCCTGCATTCGCCACGCCGTCTTCGTCCACCTCCGCCCAGCGCAGCCAGGCTTCCTGCACGATGTCCTCGGCGTCGGCGCGCGAGCCGAGCATGCGGTAGGCCAGCGAGCGCAGCCGCCGCGCGTGTTCGCGGTCGTAGCGGCGCGCGCGTTCGGTTTGCGTGCGGTCGGGTTTCATGATGCGTGACTCCTGTCGATGGCGCTGATAAGTCTAAGACGAAATGCGAAGAATGTTTGTGACGCCAGCAAGCATTTTCCAGCGGTGCTAGACTCGTCCGGCTTTCAGCACCCATAACAAACTGACTGAGACACCCATGCTACGAAAAATTCTTCCCCTCGCATCGCTCCTGCTGTGCACCTTGCCCGCCGTGGCGGGCACCAACTCCGTTCCGCCCAGCGCCGCGGCGGTCGACACCGCGCGCTACGCTGTCAATACCTACCGTACGCAAGTCGTCGACAGTCTCGCGAAAATGGTGAGCTACAACACGGTGGCCGATCCCAAGCAGCCGTTCGCCACCAATCCGCAATTCGTCGGCTTCAAGGCTTACCTGAAGGACGAAGCCAAGCGCCTCGGCTTCGATTACGAGGACTACGGCTACGTGGTCCGCATCGGCTACGGCGCCAGCGCGGAGCGCGTCGGCGTCATTACGCACGGCGACGTGCAGCCGGTCGATCCGAGCAAGTGGGCCAAGTCGCCCTTCGTCCTCGACCGCGACAGCGAGCCTGGCCACCTGCTGGCGCGCGGCAGCGAAGACGACAAGGGCCCCATCGCCACGGCGCTGTACGCGATGAAGGCGATCAAGGACCGCGGCGTCCCGCTCAAGAAGCGCATCGAGCTGTACGTCTACCTGGCCGAGGAATCGGACTGGGATCCGCTGATCGCCGTGCTCAAGGACCACACGCCGCCGCAGGTGAACATCACGCTCGATTCCGAGTATCCGGCCGTGACGGCGGAAAAGGGCTGGGGCGTGGTGGTGCTGACCATACCGAAGGCCGCCGCCCCCGCGGACGCCAAGCCCGCCGTGACCGACTTCGGCGGCGGCTTCTTCGCCAGCCAGATTCCGGAAGACGCGCATGCCGTCGTCGGCAACGTGGACGCAGCGCTGGAACAGCAGATCCGCGCCCGCGCCGCTGCGCAGAAGGGCATGCACTACACCTTCAGCCGCGACGGGAACACGCTCAAGATCGTGGCGCGCGGCGTTTCCGCGCACTCGTCGAAGCCGGAGTCGGGCATCAACGCCATCAGCATGCTGGCCGATGCCCTGGCCGTTACCCGCTGGCCGGACAACACCGCCGGCGCGCTGGTCAACCTGCTCAATGAGCTGGTGGGCACCGGTTACCTGGGCGAGAAGTTCGGCAAGGTGGCCTACAGCGACAGCTTCATGGGCCCGATGACGGTCGCCCCCACCGTCATCAAGAACCAGGACGGCGCGCTTGAACTGACCATCAACGTGCGCCGCCCGCAAGGCAAGGATGGCGCGCAGCTGAAGGCGGAATTCGCGGACGCGCTGGCGAACTGGCAGAAGTCCCACATCAAGCTGGCGGCGGAGAAGATCGACCTGTCCGACCCGTGGCTGCAGAAGGATGCGCCGCAACTGGGCACCCTGCTGGGCGTGTTCTCGCACTACACCGGCATCAAGAACGCGGCGCCGATCGCGATCGGCGGCGGCACCAATTCGCGCCTGTTCCCGCACGCGGTCAGCTTCGGCCCGACCATGCCGGGCAAGGTCTACACCGGCCACTCGGAGCACGAGTTCATCGCCCTCGACCAGCTGCTGCTCAACCTGCAGATGTACACGGCGGTGCTGGTGGAACTGGCCCGCTGACCGGCATGTTTTCAGCTCGCGTGGCGCGCGGTCAGGAAGTCGACGAACGCGCGCACGCGCAGCGACATGTGGCGGTTGTGCGGAAACAGCACCGAGAATGGCCGCGAGCGGCCGCCGCACGCGGGCAGCACCTCCACCAGCTGCCCGCTCCTTAACGCGTCTTCCACCGAAAACCGGTAGGCCTGGAACAGCCCGGCGCCGGCGCGCGCCAGGGTCACTCCCGCCAGCACGTCCTCGTGACAGCGATAGCCGCCCTGCGGCATGAATTCCACATCCTTTCCGTCCACCCGGAACAGCCATTCGACCGGCCGCCCGCTGCTGGGCAAGGCGAACTGGATGCATTCGTGCTCGGCCAGATCGCCGAAGCTGCGCGGGACGCCCGCGCGTTGCAGGTAGGCGGGCGCCGCGACCAGCACCAGTTCCGCGTCTTCCAGTTTGCGCGCGACGAAGGTGGAATCGGCCGGTTCGCGCGCCCGCACGGCCAGGTCGTAGCCTTCGTCGGCGAAATCGATGTTCCGGTTGCCGACGTGGACCTCGACCTTCACTTGCGGATAGCGCGCGCGGAACGCCGGAAGCAGCGGCAGGATGCGGTAATGGCCATACGTGGTCGGCACGCTGATGCGCAGCAGGCCGGCCGGCGCATCCTGCTGGCCCGTGGCCGCGCGCTCGGCGTCGACCAGTTGGGCGAGCGCCTGGCGGCACTGTTCGAAGTAGGCGCGTCCGACTTCGGTCAGCTTGATGCTGCGGGTCGAGCGCGTGAACAGCCGGACACCGAGGCGCCCTTCCAGCCGCGCGATGGAACGGCTCACCGCGGCCGGCGTCACCCCGGTCGCCTGCGCGGCGGCCGTGAAACTGCCGCGTTCGGCGGCGGCACAGAACAGCTCGATGCTGCCCACGAGGATGTCGTCGAAATGCCTTTGCATTGATTACACCATGTATCAGGAGAAGTGAAATGCCGTGTGTTTATTGATGCGCATGGCAATAATAGACTGTTTTCCATCGCAGCCGATCGGCTGCATCACCCGGAGAACATGATGATCAAGCTGTACTACTCCCCCGGCGCCTGCTCGCTGGCTCCCCACATCCTGCTGCGCGAAACCGGTCTGGCGTTCGCGCTCGAACGCGTTGACACCTCCACCCATCGCACCGAAGGCGGCGCCGACTTCTTCGCCCTCAATCCCAAGGGCCAGGTGCCGCTGATCGAGGACGCGGACAGGCAGCGCCTGTCCGAGGGCCCGGTCATCGCCCAATACATCGCCGAGCGCGCGGGCCGGGCCGACCTGCTGCCGGACGCCGGCACCATGGCGCGCTACCGCGTGATGGAATGGCAGAACTACATCACGTCCGAGCTGCACAAGACCTTCACGCCGCTGTTCAATCCCGCCATCGGCGCGGACGCGAAGGCGGAGTTCCGGGCGGCGCTGGCGAAGAAATTCGCGTGGGTCTCGAGCCAGCTGCAGGGCCGCGCATACCTGACCGGCAAGGACTTCACCGTGGCCGACGCTTACCTGTTCACGGTCGCCCGCTGGTCGCAGTTCGTCGCCCTGGACCTGACGGATCTCGAGCCCCTCCAGGCCTACCTGGCGCGGATCGCGGAGCGGCCGGCGGTGCGCGAGGCGATGCGGTCCGAAGGCCTGCTCGGTAAATAGGCGGAGGAGCGCGCCATGTGGAAAGACACCGACTTCGCGCGCCGCCTCGGCCTGGCGGCGCCCATCGTCCAGGGGCCCTTCGGCGGCGGCATCTCGTCGGTCGAGCTGGTGGTCGCCGTCAACGAGGCCGGCGGCCTGGGCTCCTT
>DASRUW010000406.1:0-6499 GCA_035655255.1 Telluria sp.
GGCGGCGCGGAGCGGTCTACCGGATCACCGCGGCGGGCTTCGGCGCGGACGAGGAGACGCGCGTGCTTCTGCAGGCCTACTATCGGCGGGTAGGACCATGAGGAAGGCCATCGCACTCGCTTGCGTTGCGGCGGCCTTGTCGATCGCGGCGCCGCCGCCTTTGCATTTGCCCGACGTGCCGCCTGGGACGCCGACGCAGGGAAGGGCGGTGGGCGCGATCGCCGCGGTGCCAGGCGAATCGGGAGCGGTCGTGCAGGCCGAATTCGATCTGGCCGCGAATACGGGCGACCTCCTTGGCCTCGCCGCAAACGGGGCAGTGCAATGGCGGGCATCCGCCGGCATCCCCTCCGCGGAGCGCAGGAGCGCGCTCACGCTGGACCAACGCGGCCGGACCATTTCCATCCCTTCCGATTCGCCTTTGAGAAGGCGCCTGTTCGGGGCCGTCGTGCGCGGCGTGCCGGTGGCCGTGGGATCTGTCAGCGGCACGGCGGGAGGCGAGGGCTACCTGACTTTCCGCGATTCGGTTGCCAGCCGGCCGGCCGCGGTGTATGTGCCCGCGCGCGACGGGTTCCTGCATGGTGTGAATGCCGCCAACGGGGCGGAGCTGTTCGTGTATCGCCCCCGCTCGCTGGCCATGGGCGAGGGCACGCACTTCGATGCCAGTGCTGCCGTGGGCGACGTGCGCACCGGGCAGCGCTGGCGCACCGTGCTGGCCGGCGGTTTCGGGCTGGCGCATCCGGGCATCTTCGCCCTCGACGTGACGCATCCCGAAAACAGCGCCGTGGAGGCGCTATGGGAATTCACCGACGCCGACGATGCGCAGATGGGCAATGTGATCGCCGCGCCGCTGCTGGCACGCTTCGGCACTGGCGCCGAGGGCAGGGACTACGTCGTGACAACCAGCGGCTTCGGTGGCGGCGATGCGCTGTTCCTGCTGGCGGCCGACAAGGGGGCGGCGGAAGCATGGCGCCGGGGTCGGAACTATCGCCGTTTCGAGACCTCGGTTTCGGATGCGGGGCCGTCCGCCCTGGCGCCACCCGCGCTGGCCTTGCACCCCGATGGATCCGTTCACCGCATCTATGCCGGCGACCTGCAGGGAAACCTGTGGCGCTTCGATTTCGGCAACGGCGCGCAAGCCAGCGTGGAGCGCCTGTTCACCGCGCGCGACGAACAAGGTAGGCCCCAGCCGATCACGATGGCACCGGCCATCGCTTTCGGGCCGGACGGCGGTTACCTGGTGCTGTTCGGGACCGGGCGGTGGCTGGTGGACGACGACTCGCTGCCATCGGGCTATGCGCCGCAAACCTTCTATGCCATCTTCGACAATGGCGACGCCGTGCGCAGCCGCGCCTCGCTGACGCGGCGCAGCCTGCGGGAGGAGCGCGGCGAACTGGTGGTCGAGGGAGAACCGATCGACTGGTCGCATACGCGCGGATGGTTCGTCGACCTGTTCGATGCGGAGCGCAGCGGCGAGCGGCTGCTCGCGACGCCCGTCCTCGATGGTCATGTGGCGCTCGTATCGAGCTTTCTGCCGCCCGCTTCGGGACGCGTCTATCTCTTCGATCTGCTCACCGGCCTCCCGCCGGAAGCCGCCGGCGGACGTCCCGCAACGACCGGCCAGATGACGTTCGCCCATCCCTTGCTGTTGCTGTCCGCCAGCGATGCGGGCCAGCCGGATGGCGCCGGCCGCATACGCACGCGGCACGCCTACGTGGCGGTCAACGGCAACGGCGAGCGCGATGCCATCCGCGGCGAAATTGCGGGGCAGGCGGGCCAACTGTCGTGGCGCGAGCTGTTCGACTGGCCCACACCATAGGGGGAGACATGCGCAGGAAGGCCGCGTTTTCACTGCTCGAAGTCCTGCTGGTCCTCGTCATTGTCGGCGTTCTTGGTTCGATGGCGTACCCGAGCTACGCCGCCTACCTTCTCAAGACCCGCCGCGCCGAGGGGCAGATGGCGCTGCTGCATCGGATGCAGGACGAAGAGCGCTACTTCACCGACCATCACCGCTATCTCGCATTCGGCGCGGACGCCGGCGGCGGCGATGCGCAAGCCATGGTCTGGTGGTCCGGCGCCGACGCGCAGCACAGCGCCTACGAATTGCGCGGCAAGGCCTGTCCCGGCGCCGTGATCGCCGAATGCATCGTGATCGAAGCCGCACCCGGCACGGAGCGGGTCAACGCTGCGTATCGCGATCCCGAGTGCGGGACGCTCAGCCTGAACAGCGTGGGCGTACGCACCGCCAGCGGCCCGGCCGGACGGTGCTGGCCATGAAGCTCGGTTTCACTTTGATGGAATTGCTGGTTGCGCTGGCCATTGTGGCCATCCTGTCCAGCGCCGCGGCTCCGAGCCTGCAGTCGATCACCCGGCGCATCGCGCTGCAGGCGGCGGTGGGGGATTTGTACGGGGCCATCGAACTGGCCCGCTCGAATTCCATCAACCATGCGGCCCGGGTGGTGGTCGCCCCCGACGACAGCGCCGGTATCGACTGGACTGGCGGCTGGTCGGTCTTCGTCGACCGCGACGGGGACTCGCGGGTGTCCGACGGCGACCGCGTCCTGCTGCGGCACCCGGCGCTACCGCATGGCATGCGGGTCAGTTCGGCCTTCACCCAGCCAGGACGCAGCTATATTGCCTATAATGCTGCTGGCAGGAGTTGCACGGCCGCCAGCAGTTCGGCGGTGCGGGCCGGTTCGCTCACCGTGGAGCACGGCGGCGAAATCCGCCGCATCAAGATCGCCTTGCTGGGCCGGGCGCGCGTCTGCAATCCAAGCCGCGACCGAAGTTGCGCCGATTGAACGAAGAATTCGATTACCCTCGTGAAGATTTTCGATGATACCGCCGGCATGCGCCTGGCCCTGGAATGGGCCGCGAAGGGCATGTACATCACCTCGCCCAATCCGCGCGTCGGCTGCGTGATCGTGCGCGACGGCGATGTCGTCGGAGCCGGCCACACCCAGCCGCCAGGCCAGGCCCACGCCGAGATCATGGCCTTGCGCGACGCGCAGCAGCGTGGCCACGACGTGCGCGGCGCCACCGCCTTCGTGTCGCTCGAACCGTGCAGCCACTTTGGCCGCACTCCGCCGTGCTCGGACGCGCTGGTGCGCGCGGGCCTGGGGCGGGTGGTGGCCGCGATGGGCGACCCCAATCCGCTGGTCGGCGGGCGCGGCATGGCGCAGCTGGAAGCGGCCGGGATCCAGGTAGCGAGCGGCGTGCTGGCCGACGAAGCCTACGAGATGAACATCGGCTTCTTCCACCGCATGCGGCATGGAAGGCCGTGGGTGCGCCTCAAGGTTGCCGCCAGCCTGGATGGCGCGACCGCGCTGGAGAACGGTAAGAGCCAGTGGATCACGGGGCCGGAAGCGCGCGCCGATGGCCACGCTTGGCGGGCGCGCGCCTGCGCCATCCTGACCGGCATCGGCACGGTCAAGGCGGACGATCCGCAGCTGAACGTGCGCGCGCTCGAAACGCCGCGCCAGCCGCGCCGCATCGTCGTCGACAGCAAGCTGGAGATCGCGCTGGACGCGAAAGTCCTCTCTGGCGGCGGCGCCTGGATCGTCGCCGCCCAGCCGAACCCGGACAAGGAAGCCGCCCTGCGCGCGGCGGGCCACGACGTTATCCTATTGCCCAATGTGCAGGGCAAGGTCGATCTGCCCGCACTGATGCGCGAGCTTGGCCGGCGCGAAATCAACGAACTGCACGTGGAAGCCGGCTTCAAGCTCAATGGTTCGCTGGTGCGCGAAGGCTGCGTCGACGAGCTGCTGGTCTACCTGGCGCCGTCGCTGATCGGACAAGGGCAGGGCATGTTCGCCCTCGGCCCGCTCGACGACCTGTCGCACAAGCAGACCCTGCGCTTTCATGAGATTACCCCCATCGGCGAGGATGTCCGCATTCTCGCCCGGTTCACCAATAAAGAGGACTGAAAGCTTATGTTCACCGGTATCGTCGCCTCGGTCGGCAAGATCGTCTCCATCACTCCGCTCGCCGACGGCGTGCATCTGCAGATCGATGCGGGCGGATTGCCCATGGAGGACGTCGCCATCGGCGACTCCATCGCCCTCAATGGCGCCTGCATGACCGTGGTCGAAAAGACCGCCACCGGCTTCGCCGTGGACGTATCGCGCGAAAGCCTGAACCGCACCGTCGGTCTCGACGCGCAAGGTGAAGTGAACCTCGAGAAGGCGCTGACCCTGAACGAGCGCCTCGGCGGCCACCTCGTCTCCGGCCACGTCGACGGCCTGGGCACGGTTCATCGCTTCGAGGAGGTGGGCGAGTCGCACCTGCTGGTCATCGATGCGCCGGTCGCATTGGGCAAATTCCTGGCCTACAAAGGCTCGGTCGTCGTCAACGGCGTGTCTCTCACCGTCAACCAGGTCGAGGACGTGGCGGGCGCGTGCCGCTTCTCGATCAACCTGATCCCGCACACGATCGCCGTCACCACGCTCAAGCACCTCAAGCCGGGCGCCAAGGTCAATCTGGAGATCGACCTGATCGCCCGCTACGTCGAGCGCATGCTCTCCGCCCCCAAGGGAAATTGAGCCCGTAAAGACTTTTCTCAAACCGATTTCGGGTATGCTTCGCGGGTCTTTTTTTGGGGGAGACCCATGAAACATATGCATACAGCGCTGGCGGTGGCCATGGCCGCGGCGCTTGTTTCCGCGCACGCATCCGCCGCTTCGCTGCACCAGTACCGCAGCCTGTCCTTGAATGCCGCCGGCGACCGCCTGGCCGCGATCGAGACCGTCGAACAGGACGGCGCGCCGAACCAGCGCCCGCACGCGAAGATCGCCGTGCGCGATGTCGCCAGCGGCAAGACAGTGCGCGAGCTCGACCCGTGCGCGACGTGTTCCTACGGCGAGCCGTCGTGGTCGCCGGACCAGCAGTCCCTCGTCTTCATCGGCACCGACAGCAAGGCCGGCACCGCGACCGTATACGTCGCCCAGGGCGAAGCGGTGCGCAGCGTCGCCACCGTGAAGGGCATCGCCAGCACGGCGCGCTTTTCGCCGGACGGCAAGCAGATCGCGCTGCTCGCGACGGTCGGCGCCAGGAAACTGGCCGGCGCGGTGGAAGCGGGCGCCCGCCTGGTCGGCGAGATCGGCTCCGAGAACGACGAACAGCGCATCGCCCTGGTGCCCGCGGCGGGCGGCGGGCTGCGCATGGTCTCTCCCGACGACACCTACGTCTACGAATACGACTGGACGCCGGATGGTAAGGGCTTTGCCGTCACCAGCGCCAAGGGCAACGGCGACGCCAACTGGTGGGTGGCCACGATCGGCCACGTGGATGCCGCAACCGGCGCGCTGCGCGTGATCGCCGCGCCCAAGATGCAGATGAACCTTCCGCGCGTGTCGCCGGACGGGAAGACGGTCGCCTTCGTTGGCGGCTTGATGAGCGACTTCGGTCCGGTCGGCGGCGACGTGTACACGGTGCCGCTCGCGGGCGGGGCGCCTGTCGACATTACGCCCGGTTACGCAGGGAGCTTCAACGGCATCGCCTGGCGCGGACACGCGATCATCGCATCCGCCCTGATCGGATCGGACTTCGCCTCGGTAGCGCTCGATCCGGCCAAGCACACGCACCAGGTGCTGTGGTCCGGTGCCGTGGGCGCGGCGGGCGGCCGCGACGGACGCCTGGTGTACAGCGCGGACGGCAAGGTGGCCGCCTCGGTGCAGGAGGATTTCGGCACCGCGCCGCGCATCGTCGCTGGCCGCCTGCCGCAGCTCAAGCCGATCACGCACGACAACGACACGCACCAGCCGCAGGTGGCAGCGCGTAGCGTCGCGTGGAAGAACGAGGGCTTCAACGTGCAGGGCTGGCTGCTTGGCCCGCTCAAGACGGAGCCGGGCAAGAAGCATCCGATGGTCGTGCTCGTGCACGGCGGCCCGTCGTCGGCCGTTTCGCCGCGCTATGTGCCGGATGGCGAGCGCGGAAACTCCACCATGCGCGAATTGATCCGCAAGGGTTACTTCGTGTTCTATCCGAATCCGCGCGGCAGCTATGGGCAGGGCGAGGCCTTCGTCCAGGCCAACAAGCGTGACTTCGGCGGCGGCGACTGGCGCGACATCCTGGCCGGCGTGGACGCCGTGCTGGCGCAGGCGCCGGTCGACGGCGAGCGCCTCGGCCTGATGGGCCATTCCTACGGCGGTTTCATGACGATGTGGGGCGTGACGCATTCGCAGCGCTTCAAGGCCGCGGTGGCGGGGGCGGGCATCGCCAACTGGATCAGCTACTACGGCCAGAACGGCATCGACACCTGGATGATTCCATTCTTCGGCGCCTCGGCTTACGACGATCCGGCCGTGTACCGCGCCGCTTCGCCGATCGAGTCGGTCAAGCAGGCCAGGACGCCGACCCTGATCTACGTCGGCGAGCGCGACGTGGAATGCCCGCCGGCCCAGTCCATCGAGTTCTGGCACGGCCTGCGCGCGATGGGCACGCCGGTGTCGCTGGTGATCTACGAAGGCGAAGGACACGCCTTCCGCAAGCCCGAACACCAGAA
>DASRUW010000407.1:0-6285 GCA_035655255.1 Telluria sp.
ATCTGAGGAGTATTCGTGAACAATTTCTTTTCCAAGGGCGCGATCTGGGTCGTCGTGATCCTGCTGCTGTTCATGCTGTTCAAGCAGTTCGACACCCACAGTGTCGCCGGCAGCGCGCGGCCGATCGCCTACTCCGATCTCCTGGATGAAGTGAAGGCACGCCACATCAAGGACCTGGTCATCGAGGGCAACGTCATCACGGCCACCAAGACCGACGACTCCCGCGTGCGCACCACGGCGACCATCCTCGACAAGGGCCTGATCGGCGACCTGCGCGACAACGGCGTGCGCTTCGACGTGAAGCCGCCGGAGGAGCCGTCCTTCCTGCAGCAGATTTTCATTTCCTGGTTCCCCATGCTGCTGCTGATCGGCGTGTGGGTGTTCTTCATGCGCCAGATGCAGGGCGGCGGCAAGGGCGGCGCCTTCTCCTTCGGTAAGTCGAAGGCGCGCATGATGGACGAGACCAACAACACCGTCACCTTCGCCGACGTCGCCGGTTGCGACGAGGCGAAAGAGGAAGTGGCCGAGATCGTCGACTTCCTCAAGGACCCGAGCAAATTCCAGAAGCTGGGCGGACGCATTCCGCGCGGCGTCCTGATGGTCGGTCCTCCGGGTACCGGCAAGACCCTGCTGGCGCGCGCCATCGCGGGCGAGGCCAAGGTGCCGTTCTTCTCGATTTCCGGTTCGGACTTCGTCGAGATGTTCGTCGGCGTGGGCGCATCGCGCGTGCGCGACATGTTCGAGAACGCCAAGAAGCATTCGCCCTGCATCATCTTCATCGACGAGATCGACGCCGTCGGCCGCCATCGCGGCGCCGGCATGGGCGGCGGCAACGACGAACGCGAGCAGACCCTGAACCAGCTGCTGGTCGAGATGGACGGCTTCGAGGCCACCTCGGGCACCATCGTGATCGCTGCCACCAACCGCGCGGACGTGCTGGACAAGGCCCTGCTGCGTCCGGGCCGCTTCGACCGCCAAGTGATGGTCGGCCTGCCGGACATCCGCGGACGCGAGCAGATCCTCAACGTCCACATGCGCAAGGTGCCGATCGCCGCCGACGTCAAGTCGGACGTGCTGGCACGCGGTACGCCGGGCTTCTCGGGCGCCGACCTGGCCAACCTGGTGAACGAGGCCGCGCTGTTCGCCGCGCGCCGCTCCAAGCGCGTGGTCGAGATGAGCGACTTCGAGGACGCCAAGGACAAGATCTTCATGGGCCCGGAACGCAAGTCCATGGTCATGCGCGAGGAAGAGCGCCGCAACACGGCTTACCACGAGTCCGGCCACGCCGTCATCGCCAAGCTGATGCCGAAGGCGGACCCCGTGCACAAGGTCACCATCATGCCGCGCGGGTATGCGCTCGGCTTGACCTGGCAGCTGCCGGAGCACGACAAGCTGTCCGGCTACAAGGACAAGATGCTCGAAGAGATCTCGATCCTGTTCGGCGGCCGCATCGCCGAGGAGATCTTCGTCGGCCAGATGTCGACCGGCGCGTCCAACGACTTCTCGCGCGCCACCAAGCTGGCCCGCTCGATGGTGACGCGCTTCGGCATGTCGGACGCGATGGGCGTGATGGTCTACGAGGACGCCGAGAACGAAGGCTTCTTCGGCGGCACCACCAAGACCATCTCGGAAGCCACGCAGCAGAAGGTCGACGCCGAGATCCGCCTGATTCTGGACGAGCAGTACGCCCTGGCGCGCCGCCTGCTGGAAGAGAACCGCGAGAAGGTCGAAGTCATGACCCGCGCGCTGCTCGAGTGGGAGACCCTGGACGCGGACCAGATCAACGACATCATGGCCGGCCACGAGCCGCGTCCGCCGAAAGCCGGCGTGCCGCCCAAGCGCCAGAGCGATCCGGGCTCCGGCGGCGTGCAGAACGCAACGGCTCCGGCCTGAAGCGCCTGACCCGGACAAGCGACGCTCCCCGCGGGGAGCGTCTTTTTTTCCGTCACCCCCGCGCAGGCGGGGGCCTCTGGTGCGGTGCATACCGGCCCGCTTCTTACCAGAGGTCCCCGCTTGCGCGGGGATGACCTCAGATTCAGCGCTATTCCGCACCAACTCATGCGCCATTACCTGCAATGCGGCCGCGTCGGCTTCAACCTTGCCAAGCGCGCCGTCGTCATGGGTGTCCTGAACGTGACACCGGATTCCTTCTCCGATGGCGGGCGCTACGCCTCGCTCGAATTCGCCCTGGCCCACGCCGAGCGCATGGTGGAGGAGGGCGTGGACCTGATCGACATCGGCGGCGAGTCGAGCCGTCCCGGTGCGCCGCCGCTGCCGCTGGCCGAGGAACTGGAACGCGTCATGCCTGTCATCTACGCGCTGCGCGAACTGGGCAAGCCCCTGTCGATCGACACCTACAAGCCGGAAGTCATGCGCGAGGCCTTGCACGCCGGGGCGGACATGATCAACGATATCAACGCCTTCCGCGCGCCCGGCGCGATCGAAGCGGTGCGGGGCAGCGACTGCGGCCTGTGCATCATGCACATGCAGCGCGATCCGCAGACCATGCAGCGGGCGCCGGAATACACGGACGTCGTGGCGGAGGTGCTGGACTTCCTGCGCGGGCGGGTCGAGGCAATGACGGCCGCCGGCATCGAGCGCGAACGGATCTGCATCGATCCCGGCTTCGGCTTCGGCAAGACGCTGGAACACAACCTGGCGCTGATGCGGGGCATCGGCCGCCTTCGCGCCGAGCTGGACCTGCCGGTGCTGGCCGGCGTGTCGCGCAAATCGATGATCGGCGCCCTGACCGGCAGGCCGGTCGAGCAGCGCGGCGCGGGCAGTTTGGCAGGCGCGTTGGCTGCTGTAGCGCATGGCGCTAGAATTGTGCGGGTGCATGATGTGGCAGACACGGTCGACGCGCTGGCCGTTTGGCATGCCTCGTTCAACCAACCAGAATAAGAGAGCTTCTATGGGACGTAAATACTTCGGCACCGATGGGGTGCGCGGACTGGTCGGCCAGGCGCCGATCACCCCGGATTTCGTCATGCGCCTCGGCTATGCCGCCGGCAAGACGCTGGTCCGCACCACGGCGTCCTCCGGCCGCCCGACCGTGTTGATCGGCAAGGACACCCGCATTTCCGGCTATATGCTGGAGGCGGCGCTGGAGGCCGGCTTCGCCGCGGCCGGCGTCGACGTGATGCTGGCCGGCCCGATGCCGACCCCGGCAATCGCCTACCTGACGCGCGCGCTGCGCCTGTCGGCCGGCGTGGTCATCTCGGCCTCGCACAACCCCTTCCAGGACAACGGCATCAAGTTCTTCTCGGCCCACGGCACCAAGCTGCCGGACGAGGTGGAACTCGACATCGAGTCGGCCATCGACCAGCCGATGGAATGCGTGCCATCCGAAAAGCTCGGCCGCGCCAAGCGCCTGGACGACGCCCAGGGCCGCTACATCGAATTTTGCAAGAGCACCTTCCCCAACGAACTGGACTTGCGCGGCCTGAAGATCGTGGTCGACTGCGCGCACGGCGCGGCCTACCACATCGCGCCGCACGTGTTCCACGAGCTGGGCGCGGAGGTGGTCGCCATTGGCAACAAGCCGGACGGCTTTAACATCAACGCCGGCTTTGGCGCCACCGCGCCGCAGGCGCTGTCCGAGGCCGTCATCGCGCAGCAGGCAGACCTGGGCATCGCCCTCGACGGCGACGCTGACCGCCTCATCATGTGCGACAACACGGGCCGCATCTACAACGGCGACGAACTGCTCTACGTGATGGTGCGCGACCGCATGGCCGTCGGTCCGGTCAAGGGCGCCGTCGGCACCCTGATGACCAACATGGCGCTGGAAGTGGCGTTCAAGAACATGGGCATCGGCTTCGCGCGCGCCAAGGTCGGCGACCGCTACGTGCTCGAAGTGATGCAGGAGCGCGGCTGGCTGTATGGCGGCGAGGGCTCCGGCCATCTGCTGTGCCTGGACAAGCATACGACCGGCGACGGCATCGTTTCGGCGTTGCAGGTGCTGTCGGCCCTGAAGCGCGCCAACCAGGGCCTGGCCCAATGCTGCGCGGAGCTGACCCTGTTTCCGCAAACCCTCATCAACAAGCGGGTGGAAGCGGGCTTCGACTGGCAGAAGAACCAGGACGTGGTGGCCGAGAAGGAGCGCGTCGAGCGCGAACTGGGCGACAATGGCCGGGTGCTGATCCGCGCCTCCGGCACCGAGCCCCTGATCCGTGTGATGGTCGAAGCCAAGGACGCCGCCGCCGCCGAATCGATGGCACGCCGCATCGCCGACAAACTCGCCGCCTGAACTATTCTTAGTGGCAACTTCCGCCGTCCCAGCGGCGGAAGTTATAATGGCGGCCGCTTTTCCCACCCCTCAACAATCTGCCCATAGCTCAGTTGGATAGAGCAACGGCCTTCTAAGCCGTGGGTCGCAGGTTCGATTCCTGCTGGGCAGGCCACCCCCTTGCGGACGGCAATCACGATGGTATGCTTGAGCAACTTTATGCCTCAAGGGGAAAGCCATGCGTTTGCCGGTTGGGGCGCTGCGCACGCGGGCGCTGCTGGCGTGGTTTGTCGCCCTCACTTCGCTCGCCATCCTGGCGCAGACGGGGTGGGCGGTCTTCCAGGACCGGAGGCTGACGGTCGAATCCGTCCGCAATAACGCGCTGGTCGCGGCGCGTCTGCTGGAGGAACACGCGAACCAGCAGCTCGACGCGGCCGCCCGGCGGCTCGAGCTCGTGGCCAGCCGCACGGCGATCGCCAGCGACGGCGCCGAACCGATCGAGCACCAGATCCGCGCCATCATCGAATCGAGCCTGACCAACAGCCGCAGCGAAGGCGCCTTGCAGTACGTCGACCGCAACGGACAGCGCTGGGCCAGCATGTTCGATTTTCCCGCCTTTGTCTTTCTCAAGGAGCCGCGCGCCTACATCGCCTATTTGCTGGCGCACCAGCAGCACAAGGGCATCGTGGTTGGGCGGCCGCTGCGCCGCTTCATCGATGGCGCCCTGGTCCTGCCGTTGGCGCGCAACCTGTACGACCGCGACGGCCACTACGTGGGCCTGATCAGCACCGAGATCGAACTCCAGTACTTCAACCAGGTCTATGAGCGCGTGGCCCGCACCGGCGGCGCGCTGGCGGCCCTGATGGCCAACGAGGGTTTTCTCATCGTGCGCACCGGCGGCGACATCGGCCGCGACCCGGAGCCGGCTTCGCCTTGGGGGCGCATCGCCCATGCCGCCGGCAACGAAGGAGCACTGGATGACGTGGCGCTGGTCGATGGCAGCCCGCGCCGCTTCCTGACCACGTACCGCAAGCTGGGTGCGTTCCCGCTGACGATCGTGTTCGGCATCGACCAGGAGCAGGCGCTGGCCAACTGGTGGGAGCGCAGCAAGGATCGGGTGACGTTTTCCGCTGTGTTCATCGCGCTGCATCTGCTGCTCACCTGGTATCTCCTGTTGCACATGCGGCGCTTGCAGGAATCGGAGCGGAAGCTGCGCGCCAGCGAGACCCGTTTCGTCGACCTGTTCCACCGGGCGCCGATTCCGCTGGCGCTGATGCGCTTCGATACCTTCACCCTCGTGGAGGCCAACGATGCGATCCTGGCGTTGTTCGGTTATGAACATGATGAATTCGTGGGGCACACTCCCCTGGAACTGCACTTGTGGGCGCACGCCGAAGACCGGGCGCCTTACCTTGCGTTGCTGGAGCGGCAGCGTTTCGTGGACCGCATGGAAGTCCTGCTGCGCAAGCGGAACGGGGACGTCGCCATCTGCCAGCTATCCACCCGCCTGATCGAAACCGACGGTACGACCCTGGCGATATTTTCCCCGAACGACATCAGCCAGCTGCGCGAGGCGGAGCAGGAGATCCGCACCCTGAACGCGGAATTGGAGGAGCGTGTCCAGCAACGTACCGCCAAGCTGCAGGACGCGCTGGCGACGGTGCGCCAAATGCAGGGCGAGTTGGTCCGCAGCGAAAAGATGGCGGCGTTGGGTTCGCTGGTCGCCGGGGTGGCGCACGAATTGAACACGCCGATCGGGAACAGCGTCACCGTCGCTTCCACCGTGGCCGATCACGCGCAGGAGCTGCGCGGCGAGCTGGCGCAGGACCGGCCGCGCCGCTCGCGCCTCGAGGAGATGGCGGGGGCCATCGGCGGCGGCGTCGATATTCTGATGCGCAACCTGGAGCGGGTCGCGGCGCTGGTCACCAGCTTCAAGCAGGTCGCGGTGGACCAGAGCAGCGACCAGCGGCGCGGTTTCGACCTCAAGGTGACGGTCGACGAAATCATGCTCGCACTGGCGCCAATGTGCCGGAAGTACAAAGTGAGGGTGGACTGCG
>DASRUW010000408.1:0-5646 GCA_035655255.1 Telluria sp.
CCGTTCAGGAAGCCGAGCACGCGGCCCTGCAGCTCCTCGGCCACGCGCACCTCGACCCGGTCCACGAAGGGCAGGCGCTTGCCCTCCAGCGCCGAGGCCACGGCGCTGTGGAACACGGCGCTGGCCTGCGGGTTCTTCAGCAGGACGATGCGGTCGCTGCGCTTCCATTCGCCGACCATGAACGGCCCGGTGCCGACCGGATGGTTGCCGGCCTGGCCGGGATAGGCCTCCACCACCTCGCGCGCCACCACGCCGGTGGCAGGCATCGCCAGGTAGTACAGGAAGTTCGGCTCCGGCGCGTTGAGGCGGATGCGCAGGGTGCTGCGGTCCACCGCTTCCAGGCCGGGGATGCGGGTGGCGTACGAGAAGTTCTTCGTCAGGGCGCTGTCACCCGCGATCTTCCCTTCGAACATGGGCAGCCAGGGCGACTTCAGGACCGGGTCGTACAGGCGCATCAAGGAGTAGACGTAGTCCTGCGCCGTGACCTCGCGCGTCTGGCCTTGGAAGGCCGGGTCGGGCGCGAAACGCACGCCGGGACGCAGGTGGAAGGTGTAGGTCAAGCCGTCCGCCGACACTTCGGGCAGCGCCGTCACCGTGTTCGCCTGCAGGCGCGCGGGACGCGCCAGGTAGTCGTAGCGCAGCAGGGGATCGAACAGGTTTTCCATCAGCTGCAGCGAGGCCAGGTCCGACGCCACGGCGGGGTCCAGCGCGCTCTCGCTGGTGGCGAGGTAGAAGTGCAGGACCTTGGGCTCCGGTTGCGCGCCCGCGGCGGCGAAGGCGGAGGACAGGAGCAGGGCGCAGGCCAGGCGGCGGAGTCGGGTCATGGGCTCGTATGATAGCGAAGCCTGCGCCGGAACGCAGCGCGCATAACTTTTTTGCATGGCGGGCCTGCATAGTTTCATCGGCCCGGCCTATACTCTCGCTGCACAATCGTGGCTCTGCACGGAAAACCGACACTTCATGGCACTGAACTACATCTGGTCCGGCTTCTTCATCGTGGGCTTCATCGCGGCCCTGCTGCAATGGCTCTTCCTGGGCGACACGGAGATCTTCAAGCGCATCGTCGACGGGACCTTCGATTCGGCCAAAATCGCGGTGATGGACATCGCGCTGCCGCTGGCCGGTGTCATGACGCTGTGGCTGGGGATCATGAACGTCGGCGAGCGCGCCGGCGTGGTGGACTGGTTCGCGCGCATCATCGCGCCCTTTTTCTCGCGCATCTTCCCCGGCGTGCCGCGCAACCATCCGGCCACGGGCCACATGGTAATGAACTTCTCGGCCAACCTCCTGGGCCTGGACAACGCGGCCACGCCCTTCGGCCTGAAGGCGATGGAAAGCCTGCAGACGCTCAACCCGAACAAGGACGAGCCGACCGACGCCCAGATCATGTTCCTGGTGCTGCACACCTCGGGGCTGACCCTGATCCCGGTGGCGATCATGGCGCAGCGCGCCATCCTCGGCGCGGCCGACCCGTCGGACGTGTTCATCCCCTGCATCATCGGCACCTACGCGTCCACCATGGCGGGCATCATCGTGGTGGCCATCCGCCAGCGCCTGAACCTGTTCAACGGCGTCGTCATGGGCTGGCTGGGCGGGATCACGGCGGCCATCGGCGGCATGGTCTACTACTTCATCAACTACCTGACCAAGCCGGAGATCGAGCTGGTGTCCAAGGTCGCCAGCAACCTGGTCCTGTTCTCGATCATCATCGGCTTCATCACGATGGCGCTGCGCAAGAAGGTGAACGTGTACGAGAGCTTCATCGAAGGCGCCAAGGGCGGCATCCAGACCTCGATCACCATCATTCCCTACCTGGTCGGGATGCTGGTAGCAATCGGCGTGATCCGCAATTCGGGCATCTTCGGCTTCGTGGTCGATGGCTTCAACTGGATCTTCGCCGGCCTGGGCCTGAACACGGACTTCGTGCCCGCGCTGCCCACCGCGCTCATGAAGCCGCTCTCCGGCAGCGGCTCCAAGGCCATGATGATCGACGCCATGAAGACCTACGGCGTCGACTCCTTCGTCGGCCGCCTGGCCTGCGTGTTCCAGGGCTCGGCCGACACCACCTTCTACATCGTCGCCCTGTATTTCGGATCGGTCGGCATCAAGCGCACCCGCTACGCCATTTCGGCCGGGCTGCTGGCGGACCTCGCCGGCATCGTCGCCGCGATCCTGGTCGCCTACCTGTTCTTCCACTGACAAGGAGTCCCATGCTGCGCCGCCTCGCCTTCGCCGCCCTGATCGCCTGCCTGCCGTATGCCCGCGCCGAACTGCCCGCGCCCGTGAGCGCGGCCCTGGCCGCGAACGGCCTGCCGGAGGATGCGCTGGCCGTCGTGGTCCTGCGCGGCGACGCGGTCCTGCTGTCCGCGCAGGCCGAACGGCCGATGCAGCCCGCATCGACGATGAAGCTGTTGACCACGGCCATTGGCCTGGACCTGCTCGGCCCCGTGTTCCGCGGCCGCACGGAGCTGCGCAGCGAAGCGGAGGTGGCGGACGGCGTGCTGCAGGGCGACCTGGTGCTGCGCGGCGGCGCCGATGTCGACTTCTCCACCGAGGCGCTGGACCACATGCTGCACACGCTGCGCAACCAGGGCATCCGCCAGATCGCCGGGAACCTGGTGGTGGACCGCAGCCTGTTCACGCCTTCGCGCCTCGACGTGGGCGTGCCGCCGTTCGACGAGTCGCCCGAGGCCTACTACAACGTCATCCCCGACGCGGCTCTCCTGAACCGCAATATGCTGGAAGTGGACATGCGCGCAACGAACAAGCGCCTGACGCTGGCGCTGTGGCCGCAGCTGGAAGGCGTCAGCGTCACCTCGGACATGCGCCTGATCGACGCCGACTGCGCGCGCTGGGAGGACGGCTGGAAGCTGCCGGAAGTGAAGCGCACCGCCTTCGGACGCCTGAAGGTGATCCTGCACGGCACCTTCCCGCGCAACTGCGCCCGCACCAACGCGATCAACGTGCTGGACCGCCAGGATTACGTCGAACGCATGTTCCGCGCGGAGTGGAAACGCCTGGGCGGCTCGCTGCGCGGCCAGGTGGTGGAGGGCACCGCGCCCGCCAGCACGCGGCTGCTGGCCGATCACGTCTCGCGCGCATTGCCCGAGATCGTGCGCGACACGAACAAGCCTTCGGATAACCTGCTGGCCCGCACCATCTTCCTGTCGCTGGGCAGCCTGGAGACCGATCCGGCGCTGGGCAGCCATCCGCTGCCAGCCATTGCGGAACCCGGCGCGACCCTGGTGCGCGCCGACGCCGCCGTGCGGTCTTGGCTGCGCGCGCACGGCATCTCGGACGATGGGCTGGTGCTGGAAAACGGCTCCGGCCTCTCGCGCCTGGAACGCGTCACGCCGGCGCAGATGGCGGGCGTGCTGCAGGCCGCGCTGCGCGGCAAGTGGGCTCCGGAGTTCCTCGCCAGTCTGCCGATCGCCGCGGTGGACGGCACCATGCGCCGCCGCCTGAAGGACACGGCCGCCGCGCAGCATGCCCGCCTGAAGACGGGCACGCTGCGCAACGTCACCGCGCTCGCCGGCGTGGTGCCGGACCGCGACGGCAAGCCGTGCGTGCTGGCGGCGATGGTCAACGACGAGAAGTCCGGCAACGGCAAGGGCCGCGCCGTGCTGGACGCGCTGGTCGACTGGCTGGCCAATTCGAGCGCCGAGGCGCTCAACCCACCCGCAGGTAAGTAGCGCGCACGGCGACGCGGTCGCCGCAATCGAAGTGCCACCATTCGCTGTTGATGCCGACGAAGCCGGCGTGCCCCATCGCGTCGCGCAGGAGCTGGCGGTTGGCCACATGCAGCGGCGTGAGTTCGCCCTTTTCCAGCAGCTCCGCTTCCAGCACGGGATGCGAGCGCTCGGTCAGGTCGTCGAAGCCGGTTCCCATGTCGAGCTCGCGGCCCTGCGGATCGAGAATCGTGATGTCCACCGCCATGCCGAACGAATGGATGGAGCCGCGCGCCGGATCGGCCAGGTACATGCGCAGGTTGGTGCCTTCCAGCGCGTCCCACAGTTCCTGCTGCACGCGCTGCGGGCGCAACGCATCGAGCACCAGCAGCTTGTGGCCGGGCCGCGCGGACGCCAGCCAGGTGACGGCGCGCTCCAGCGCTTCGGCCGCTTCGCGGTGCAGCCAGGCGCAGTCGTGCGGGGAATACAGATCGCGTCCGACGAAGTTGCCGGGCGTGGCATAGCGCAGGTCCACGCCAATGCCGGCGATGGTGGACAGGTGCCGGAACTGCGGGTGGTGTCCGATCTCCTCGAGGTCGAGGAAGCTGCTCATTGGTTTCCTTTTTCCAGACAGGCGCGCGCGGTCGCGCCGATGCGGTTGGCCAGTTCGCGCGCGCCGTGCGACAGCGGCGAGTGGCTGGCCGTCAGCAGGAACAGCTGCACGCCGACCGCGGGCGCCCACGGACGCCGCTGCACCCCGGCGCTGGCCGAGGCGGCGGTGAACGGATCGACCACGGTCGTGCCGCCGCCCGCTTCGACCAGCGAGCGCGCGATCTGGTAGGTCTGCACCACGGTGCGGAAGCTCGGATGCACGCCCTGCGCCTCGCAGGCCTGCAGCACCAGTTCGCCCAGCGGATCGCTGCCGGCCAGGCCGATCAACTCGCCGCTCAGGCCTTCCGGCGTCAAGGGTTCGGCCAGCTGGTCCGCGGTCCAGGTGCCGGGCGAGGCGATCGCGGTCAGCACGCCCTGCGCCAGCGGCTCGGCCACGATGCCGGGATGGCGCGGATCCTGCAGCGACAGGGCCAGGTCGGCCTCGCCCAGGCGCAGGATGTTGACGATTTCGTTGGTGTGGAAGGTGGACAGCTCGCAGCGCGTGTGCGGGAAGTCGCGGCGCCAGCGGGTCATCGCGTCCGGCAGCACGCTGATCGCGATGGTGGGCGTGGACACCAGGCGGATGGTTTCGACGGTGCGGCTCTTGAGGCTCGCGGCCAGGCGGCGGATCCCCTGCAGGTCGCGGTGCAGCTTCTCCGTCTCCGCGAACAAGCGGTGAGCTTCCGGCGTGGGATACAGCTTGCCGCGCACGCGCTCGAACAGCGGCATCCCCAATTGCAGCTCGCAGTGCTGCAGGACCTTGGTCACGGCAGGTTGCGAAATGTGCAGCACCTGGGCGGCACCGCTGATGGTCCCGACCTGCATGATCGCGTGGAAGACTTCAATGTGACGCAGCCGCATGGCGTTTTTCCCTCACTGACAAGCTTCCCAGCATAGCGGAAATCCAGCGCGCTTGCGACGGCCCCACCCTCACTTGCCCTGCTGCGCGGCAGGCGCCGGTTCCGGCGCCGGCGTGGGCGCGGGCTGCGGAGCCGGTGCCGGGACCGCAGCCGGTGCGGGTGCCGCAGCCGGCGCGGGCGCCATCACGTCCAGCAGGGCCGCGGTTTCGGCGTCCGGCGTGCCGTCGATGGTCGAAGGCCGGTACTTCATCTGAAAGGTCGTGATCACCGTGCGGGTCGCCTCGTCCAGCTGGCCGGTCTGGGGCACCGCGTAGCCGTAGGCGGCCAGCTTCTGCTGGAACCAGGCCACGTCCGGCAGCTGCTGCTCGTAGCCGGGGCGCAGCGCGGCGACGCGCGCGGCGTCGGGCCACGGAATCAGGCCCGCGTCGGCCAGCTGCTTCCACGGGAACATGGGGCCCGGGTCCTGC
>DASRUW010000409.1:0-2267 GCA_035655255.1 Telluria sp.
GAAACTTGATCTCTTGCCATAGTCCGTAGCTGCTCTGGTGCCAGTCTGGTGCCAGTCTGGTGCCAGTTTCGGCGTGAATGGTCCGGGACGGTCCGAAACGACTATGGACGTAAGATGTTGATCTGTAAAGAGTATTCTGACTGCCACCTGTTTCAAGAGATCCCAGGAAATCCCATCCCCAGGGACTGTTAATCCGTAGGTCCCTGGTTCGAGCCCAGGTCGGGGAGCCAGTAAAACCAAGGCCCGCAGCGCGATTCGCGTTGCGGGCCTTCCCGTTTCGGCAGGTCGTGTAGGCACGTGGCACGACCCAAGCAGTCGGGCGAGATCTCAGTCGATTTTGGGAGACGGTCTTACGCCGCCCGCTTCGTCGGTAAGCGCAGATCTGCGCTCGAACAGGATGCGCAGGATGGGGGCTACTTTCCGGAAAATCCGGGACTACCGGCCAGCAGTCAAGGGGTCTGGGCCGTGATGGAGGCCAGCCGCGTGTCCGCCGTGCCGGACTTTCGTGGACTTCTCAGCAGGCTGACCGCTGCGCCAGCCACTGCAGCGAATGCCGCGAGCGCCAAGCCGACGTGCACGGCGCCAGACGATGGCAGCAAAGCGAACAGGAGACCCATCAGCAGGCTGCCAAGCGTCGATCCCGTCAGCCGGGCGGTCCCCTGGGCACCGCCGGCCGCGCCGCTGCGTTCCTTGGGCGCAGCCAGCAGCATGTTCTGGTTGTTGGGCGTCTGAAAGAGGCCGAAGCCCAGGCCCGCCAGGCTCGTGAAGATCGCCATCGCCAGCCGAGCGTCGCCATTCAGCGGCCAGGCGGCGCACAGCGCGAGCCCGACGGCCAGAAGAAGGCCTCCGGCGGCGCAAAGCCATGCCGTCGGCACTCCTTGCTTGGCCAGGCGGGCCGACAAAGGTGCGGCCACCATCACCGCCAGGGGCCAGGGTGTCATCTGCAAGCCGGTGGCCATCGCGCTCAGCCCCAGCTCGTGCTGAAGGTAGAACGGCAGCGCCACGAAACCCATCATCTGTCCCGTGAAGCAGCACACCGAGGCGATGATCGACACCCGAAACGATCGCACCCGCAGCAGATCGAGCGGGATCAACGGCGCCACTTTCGGCATCTCGCGCCGCACCAGCGCCACCATGGAGGCCGCCGACACGACGAGCAGCGCGCTTCCATACCAAGGGGATTTCGGCAGGCAATCGCTGCCGAGGACAAAGGCAGCGAACATGACCGCATTGAGCGCGATGCTGCGGACGTCGAGGCGATGCCCGGCGGGCCGCGGGCTGGGCAACCCAGCACACGCGCACAGCACCAGCGCGCCAATGGGCAAGTTCACCGCAAAGAGCCACGGCCAGCTCGCGACCGACAGCAAGCCCGCCCCGACGGCCGGCCCGGCCGCCGAAGCGCCTGCGATCGTGAGGGCGTTCCATGCGATCGCCTGACCCAGCAATCGGCGCGGATAAGTGAAGCGCAACAGCGCGAGACCCAACGGCATCACCGCGGCGCTGCCCAGGCCCTGAAGGCATCGTGCCGCCACGAGCCATGGCAAGGACGGCGCCAGCGCACACAGCACAGAAGCCGCGGTGAACAGCGCGATGCCGCCTGCGAACACGCGGCGATAGCCGAGTCTCTCGCCAAGGGCCGAGGCGGGCAGCAGGAACATCACGATGGCGAGTTGATAGGCAGTGACGACCCACACCGTGTCGGCCGGCGAAGTTCGCAGTTGCTGCGCGATGCTCGGCAACGCCACGTTGACGATGGAACTGTCCAGCACCACGAGCACGATCGCACCGAGGATGGCGGCGACGGCTGCGTAGCGCCTCGGCAAAGGGAGACCGTCCAGCTCGTCGGCCGCGCCAGGTGTGGGGCGCACGATGACCTTTGGAGCATGAGATCGGAAGGTGTTTGACAGCATATGGAGCAGCAAATAGGCACGCTTGATCGCGCCAAATCAGCATAGGTCGACGATGCCGGCTCAAACAGAGCGTGGCGCGCATCTTGTCCCTGCATCCGGCGCCAGCTCATCGCGCCCCAACCGTGTTAGGTTCAGCCAATGCCCACGGACACCGACCTCAACCTTCTCGTTGCATTGAACGCGTTGCTCTGCGAGGGCAGCGTCTCGAAGGCGGCGGAGCGTCTAGGCCTGAGCGAGTCGGCCATGAGCCGCACATTGGCGCGACTGCGCGAGGCGACGGGGGATGAACTGCTGGTGCGTGCGGGCCGTTCGATGGTTCCCACTCCTCGAGCGCAAGCGCTGCGAGATCGGGTCAAG
>DASRUW010000410.1:0-4240 GCA_035655255.1 Telluria sp.
CAGGGGCTCAAGTTCGAGATGATGGAGACCTCGTTCTTCATCGCCCGCCAGACCGTGATCTCGACTCCGGGCGCCGGCATGGCCGCGTGGCGCGAGCATCTCTTTGTGGGCATGTCGCGCAACGCGCGCACGGCGGCGGACTACTACCAGATCCCGGCCAACCGCGTGATCGAACTCGGGACCCAGGTCGAGATCTAGGCAAGCACCGAAACAAATCGAAACAAAATCCCGACAATTTTCCGACAGCTTGGCGGTGCGCCGTTACCGCCATCGCTGCTACACTGCCGCGTTATTGTTCAACAAAGGCAGGAATTCGTCGATGAAAATGAAGCTTCCCTTGATCGCCGCCTTCGTGGCGCTTGTGTCCCTGACCGCCTGCGGCGGCGGTGGCAGCAGCAGCAGCACGCCGGCCAATACGCTGGTCTACTCCGGCAACCCGGCCGCCCTGACCAAGACCGACTCCGTCCTCGGCACCGGCACCACCGCGGCATCGACCTCCGTGGTCACCGTGAAGTACACCGGCTGGCTGTATAACGACAAGGCGGCCGACTTCAAGGGCACCCAGTTCGACACCGGCACCCTGACCGCCGTCCAGCTGGGCCAGAACAAGCTGATCTCCGGCTTCGAGCAGGGTGTGGTAGGCATGAAAGTGGGCGGCAAGCGCATCGTGCTGATTCCGAGCTCGCTCGGCTACGGTGCGACCGGCGCTGGCAGCTCGATTCCGCCGAACGCCGGCCTGGTGTTCGAACTCGAACTGACCTCGGTCCAGTAACTCAGTTCCAGGACTGGAACCAGTAGGTCCAGCTTCCCATCTCCGGCGGCGCGGTCCACTTCTGGATCGGGCCGCGCGCCATCTGCACGGGCTGGCGAAACGCCGGCCCGTCGTACACGAAGGTGTGGAATTCCCCGTTCTCGCCGCAGGCGTCCACGCCGGCCGGCAGTTCGGCCAGGAAGGCCGCATCGAACTCGCGCCCGCACCACTCGGGGCCGAGATACTTCCCGTTCACGCACACCACCACCGCCTTGAAACCGGCGGCCAGGAATTCGTCCACCAGCGCGCGGCGCGGCTCGCCCCATAGCGGCAGGCTGGGCGCAAGCCCGGCTCGCGCGCAGACCTTCTCTTCCCATTCGCGATGCGGTTCGAGGTCGATGTCGCCGAAGATCGCGCCGCGGATGCCGTTCGCGTGTGCCTCGCGCAGCAGCTGCACGAACTTTTCTTCGTAGGTGGCCCAGGTGGTTTCGTAAAAGCGCAGGGGAATGCCGAGCGCGTCGGCCTGGGCGCGGATCAGCGCGGGCGGCACGCCATGGGAACGGGAGCGCGTCCCGTCCTCGTCCATCGCCGTCACCAGCAGGCGGATGTCAGACCCGGCCTGGCGTGCGCGCCAGAACGCGAGGCAGGAGTCCTTACCGCCGCTCCATGAAACCAGATCCGCCATGCCCAACGCTCCGTGATGTTGTCGAGGCGGTGATTATGGCATGGCCGGACGCAGCATCTCGATGTGCAGGATGCCGTCCTCGTCGTACGGAGCGCTGGCGGCGACGAAGCCGAATTCGCCGTAGAAGCGCTCCAGATGCGCCTGGGCGCCGATGCGCAGGGGCGAGTCCGGATACAGGCGGGCGGCCAGCGCCACGCCGCGCCGTACCAGCTCGCGGCCGGCGCCGGTGCCGCGCGCGGCGGCCGTGGTCAGCACCCGGCCGATGGATGCTTCGGCATATTTCACGCCGGGCGCGATCACGCGCAGATAGGCCGCCACCTCGCTTTGCGGCGTCCAGCCCACCAGATGATGCGCCGCCTGGTCGGCGCCGTCCAGGTCCGGATAGAAGCACTGCTGCTCCAGGATGAACACGTTCTGCCGCGCCGCGATGATCGCGTACAGCTCATGTACGTTCAGCGCCTCGAACGAGGCCTCCTGCCATCTCAGTTCCATCATGCCGCCGTCTCGAAGCCTTCCAGTACGTTGACCACGTTGATCCCCAGTTCGTCCACCACGTTCCCGCCTTCCAGCACGAACAGCGTCGGCAGGCCGAGGAAGGACAGGCGCTCGCCGATGCGCAGGAAGTCGCCGCTGGCCAACGTGAAGGTGGACAGCGGATCGCCGCCGTAGGTGTCCGTGCCCAGCGACACCACCAGCGCCTGCGGGCCGTAGGCCGCAATCTTCAGGCAAGCCGTCTCCAGCGCCATCAGCCACTGCGCCGTGCCGGTGCCCGGCGGCAGCGGCACGTTCATCGTGTAGCCCAGGCCCGCGTTGGCCCCGGTCTCGTCGGCGTGGCCGAGATAGAAAGGGAATTCGTGGCGCGGATCGGCATGGATGGACACGAACAGCACGTCGCTGCGTTCGTAAAAAATGCTCTGGGTGCCGTTGCCGTGATGGTAGTCGAGGTCCAGGATGGCGACGCGCTGCAAGCCGTCGTCGAGCAGGTGCTGGGCCGCGATGGCGGCGTTGTTCAGGAAGCAGGACCCGCCGCAGAAATCCGCGCCGGCATGGTGGCCGGGCGGGCGGGTGAGGGCGAAGGCCGACCGTTCGCCCATGCGCAGCGCGTGCGCGGCGTTGACCGCGCAATCCGCGCCGGTCTTGGCGGCGGTCCAGGTGCCGGCCGTGAGCGGGGTGCCGCTGTCCATCGAATACAGGCCGAACCGGGCGCAGAAATTCTCCGGCTCGACGTCGCTGCGCAGCGTGCGCACCGGCCACACCGACGGCAAGGCGTCCTTGGCTGCGTTGGCCGGATCGAGCGCGAGCCAGTCGCTCCAGGCGCTGCGCAGGAAATGCAGGTAGCGCGGCGTGTGTATGCGCTCGAGCGACATCAGCGGCACGCCGTGCGGGGTGACGATGCGCCCCAGTCCGCGCCGTGTGAATTCGGCCGCGATCAGGTCGATCCGGGCCGGCCGCTCGAAGCACGGCACCGGCTCGCCGCGGAACATCTCATGGCGGCCGTGGTGCAGGGCATGTTGCTCGTTGAAGAAGGTGAGCATGTCAGGGCATCAGGGCCGATATGTCCACCTGGTAGATGTTGCGCAAGCCGTTCTCGACGATCGCGCCCAGTTCCGCCTGCACGTCTTCGTAGCTGGCGACACGGCGCGCGCGCGGCCAGGTCTGCGCGGCGCGGCTCGTGCTCACAAACAGCAGCGTGCGGCCGCCGTTGGCCAGCGCCCCCGCGAATTCGGCTGCCGGCGTATTCACCGGGCCGTCCAGCCGCTCGGGCGCGCTCCACTTGCCGTCGGTCTGGCGTACGAGATGCAGGTCGCTGCCGCGGTTCGCGTCGGGAACGCCCAGGATGCCGAAGCGCTGGTCCGGGGCGATCGCAAACGAGAAGCCGGAGAAGGGCATGCGCTCGGGCGGCTGATAGACGCCGTTCACCAGCCGCGAGCGGAAGATCGGACTGCCCGCTTCCGCGCGGCCGAAATACAGCGTGCCGTCGGCGGCGAGCGAGGGGTAAGTTTCGTTGACGGCGGTGTTGATCGTGTCGGGCAGGCGGCGCGGCTCGCCCCAGCTGCCGTCGTCCTGGCGCAGTACTTCCCACAGGTCGAGATCGGCCCTGGCGGTCGTGCCGGTCGCGGGCCGGTTCGAAATGAAGACGAAGCGCTTGCCGTTCGGGCTCAGGGTGCCGTCGCCGTCGTTCCAGACACCGGAAAACGGCAGCACGGCCGGGTGCTGCCACCGGCCGTCACGCAGGATGGATTGCATCAGCACCATGCGCGAAAAGCCGCTGTCGGTCACCGTGAAATAAAAGGTCTTGCCGTCCGGTGCGAGCGAGGGCGCGAATTCGTGCAGCGAGGTCGAGATCACGCCTGGCGCGACCAGCTGCGGCGGGGCCTTCAGCGGAATGCCGGCGCCTTGGGCCAGACCGGCAGCCAGCAGCAAAGGGGCCAGGCGGATCATTCGCGCACGTCGCCGCACAGGCGGCTGGCGTTGTAGGCGGCGACGAAGTCGTCGAAGGGCAGGTTGTCGCTCGCTTCGATCTGCGCCTGTTCCGCCAGCGAGGCGGCGGCCATCTCGTCGAACATCTGCTCCTCCGCCGGCATCAGCGGGCTGGAACGGAAGTACTCGGCATGCTGCTCGCTCATGCGCAGACCGAACGCCTGGAAGGAACCGGCGGCGCGCACTTCGGCCAGCACGCGCGCGGACGGCGTCAGTTCGGGGTCCGCCACCTTGGCGCGCTGCAGCGACAGCGCATGCTGGTGGGTGTCGTCGTCGCGTTCCGCGTCCAGCAGTTGCGCGGCGGGGCGGATGCGCTCCAGCAG
>DASRUW010000411.1:0-3684 GCA_035655255.1 Telluria sp.
TCTTGATCTTCGAGCGGATCAGGTCCTGGGTGGCGGCGCGGCCCCAGTCGCCGGCATCCGAGTCCGACTTGTTCAGCACTTCGAGGTTGTCGTCGAAGGCGCCCATCCAGGGGCTCATCTTCTCTTCCTCGGTGCCCGGCAGGAAGCCGATGTCCTCGCCCACCGGCACCGTCACGCGGGTGACGATGATCTCGTTGTAGAGCTTCGTCTCCAGCACCTGGGCCAGGCCCGAGGCCAGTGCGAGCAGGGTCTTGCCGGTGCCGGCCTGGCCGAGCAGGGTGACGAAGTCGCACTCCGGATTCATCAGCAGATTGAGCGCGAAGTTCTGCTCGCGGTTGCGGGCGGTGACGCCCCACACGCTGTTCTTGGCGTGGCTGTAGTCGCGCAGGGTCTGCAGGACGGCGGTCTTGCCGTTGATCTGCTTGACCTGGCCGTAGAAGGGCGCTTCGCCGTTCTTCGGCTCCAGGAACACGAACTGGTTCACCAGCAGGGACGGGATCACGGGGCCCGTCACGCGGTAGTAGGTGGCCGAGTTGCCGTTGCGGTTTTCCTGCCAGGATTCGATGTCCTTGCCGTGCTTGTTCCAGAAGTCGTCCGGCAGCTGCACGATGCCGGAGTAGAGCAGGTCGGTGTCTTCGAGGACGTGGTCGTTGAAGTAGTCCTCGGCCGGCAGGCCCAGGGCGCGCGCCTTGACGCGCATGTTGATGTCCTTGGACACCAGCACGATGGCGCGGCCCGGATACTGCTCTTCCAGCGCGCGCACCACGTTGAGGATCTGGTTGTCCGCCTTGCCCTGCGGGAGGCCTTCCGGCAGCGCCGGGCCGGGCGACAGGCGGGTCTGGAAGTACAGGCAGCCCTTGGCGTCCTTGTTGCCGAGGCGATTGAGCGGAATGCCGTGCTCGATCGCGGAGTCCTCCATCGTCTCGAGCAGGGCGTCCAGCGAGCGCGAGACCTGGCGCGCGTTGCGGGCGACTTCGGACATGCCTTTCTTGTGGTCGTCCAGCTCTTCCAGCGTCATCATCGGCAGGTAGACGTCGTGCTCCTCGAAGCGGAACAGCGAAGTCGGGTCGTGCATCAGGACATTGGTGTCGAGCACGAACATCTTGGTGGCGCCGGACTTGTCGGCCGCGCGGCTGGCGCGCGACTTGACCGTCACTTCGACCGGCTTGTGCTTGGCCGGATGGGGCGCGGTGACATCGCTCTTTTCGGGCGCGCGCGCGACCGGGGCCGGCGCTGGCGCGGCCTTCTTGGCGGCGGGCGTCTTCGCCACCTTGGCGGCGGGCCTGGGCACCGGCTCGGGCGCGGCCTTCTTCACGGCGGCCAGGCGCGGCTTGGCGGGGACCTCGTCCGCGCGCGGTTCGGCGGCGGGATATTCGTCGGCGCGCAACAGGGTCGCCGGTTTGGTGGGCATCTTGGGCAGTGGCATCAGGACCTCTGGCGGAAAAAGAGAACAAACGATGCTGCGATTCGCAGCAATGGAAGGGCTGATGCGCTGGCGGGGCCCGGCCAGGCGGCCGGGACGGCAGCTCCGAGGGTACGACGGTGACCTGCGGTGTGACTCAAAGTGGCTGATTCAAACGCGATTACGACAGGTTGATCAACGGAGCCAACTTGGGGAAGTCAGCTCTGGCTCGTGACGAATTCCAGGACTTCCTCGGCGTGATTCGGAACCTTCACGCCACGCCATTCTTTCACCAATCGGCCTTTTGCGTCAACGACAAACGTGCTGCGCTCGATGCCGCGCACTTGTTTGCCATACATATTTTTCATCTTCATGACGCCGAACTGGTTGCAGACCGCTTCCTCGGGATCGGAAATCAGCTCGAAGGGCAGGCCGAGCTTGGACTTGAAACCCTCGTGCGAACGCAGCGAGTCGCGGCTGATGCCGTAGATCTCGGCGCCGGCCGCGACGAAGCGGTCGTGCAGGTCGCGGAAGGCCATGCTTTCGGTGGTGCAGCCGGGGGTGTTGTCCTTGGGGTAGAAGTACAGCACGGTGTAGCGCGCCGGACGGCCGCTCAGCCGGAAGGTGGCGTCGCCCGTCATCGGGGCGGAAAAGTCGGTCACGCTTGCTGCGGTCGGGCTGGTGGCCACGGGCGGTCTCCCTATCGAGTGGTGTCGAGCACGATCAGGTCGCCCGATCGGCCCGGTAGTTGGCCCCACTGTACCGGAAATTCCGGCAGGGGCTGGTCTTGAAGCGTGGCATGGTAATCGGCCATGGAGGCGAGGCGGTAGCCCTGCGCCTTCCAGCCGGCCAGCAACCGGTCGAAGATGGGGGCAAGTTTCTGCCCTTCAAGTTCCGCGTGCAGGGTGTAGACGTGGTCGCGCTTCTGCCGCTGCGTCAGCTCGAGCAGGTAGTCGGCCACGTTGTCCGTGTCGATGGTGCGCCCGCCGATCTCGCGCCCCAGCACTTCGTCCAGGGTCGGCAGGGTGGTCGGCAGCTGCACGCAGGACAGGCCCTCGATGCGGTAGGGGCCGGCGTCGGGCTGGGCCAGGCTGCCGTCCTCGTTCAGCAGGGCGCGCCCGTCCGAGGCGTAGGCGTAGCCGGCGGCGTCGTGCTCGGCAAACGCGGCGCGGTTCATCTGCCAGCCGGCCGCGCCGTGGGTGCGCGGGGCGTGGCCGAACACGGCGGCGAAGCGCTCGCGCGCCTTGAACATTTCGCGCTGGGTCCAGGCCGGGCTCTTGTGACGCACGAAATCCTGCCACAGCACGTGGTCCCAGGTGTGCACGCCGCACTCGAAGCCGGCGGCCGCCGCGGCCTTCATCTCGGCGGCGCAGCGCGCGCCGATGTCCGGGCCGGGCAGCAGCACGCCGTACATCAGGGTCTTGAAGCCGTAGTGCTCCACCACGGACGTGCGCGACACCTTCTGGAAGAAGCCCGGACGCAAGGCGCGGCGCAGGGCCCAGCCGGTGTGGTCCGGGCCCAGCGAGAACAGGAAGCTGGCGTGCGCCCCGTGCTGCTGCAGCATGCGCACGAGGCTGGGGACGCCCTCCCGCGTGCCGCGGAAGGTGTCGACGTCGATCTTGAGGACGAGAAGCGGGTCGGCCAATTTAGTCCATCAGGGCTTTGGCGTCGACCACGTGGCTGCGGTAGGCATCGAAGATGTTGCGCAGCGCGGCCTGCATGGTGGTGGTCGGCTTCCAGCCCAGGTCGTCGCAGGTGTTGGTGATCTTCGGCACGCGGTTCTGCACGTCCTGGTAGCCGGCGCCGTAGTAGGCGCCGGAGGTGGTCTCGGTGATCTTGACCAGCTTGGCGTTGTCGGCGTATTCGGGGTACTCGGCGGCCAGGTCCAGCATCATGTTGGCCAGGTCGCGGATCGAATAGTTGTTGGTCGGGTTGCCGATGTTGTAGATCTTGCCCGAGGCCATCCCGCCCTGGTTGTCGATGATGCGCATCAGCGCGTCGATGCCGTCGTCGATGTAGGTGAAGGCGCGCTTCTGGCTGCCACCGTCGACGAGCTTGATGTTCTCGCCGCGCACGATATGGCCGAGGAACTGCGTCACGACGCGCGATGAACCTTCCTTCGGGGTGTAGATCGAGTCGAGGCCCGGGCCGATCCAGTTGAACGGACGGAACAGCGTGAAGTTCAGGCCTTCCATGCCGTAGCCCCAGATCACGCGATCCATCAACTGCTTGGAGCAGGCGTAGATCCAGCGCGGCTTGTTGATCGGGCCGTAGACCAGCGG
>DASRUW010000412.1:0-2672 GCA_035655255.1 Telluria sp.
ATGGGTCAGTTGGCAGGCGGCATGCAGGGAGGCTACAGCGGCGGCTTCGGCGGCGGCATGGGCGGCGGCCAGAGCGGCCGCTGGACGCGCCAGGGCAACAGCATCGTCCTGCACGGAGCCTGACCCGCCATGAGCCCGGACGCCTGGTCGATGCTGGAGCAGGAAGCGCGTTCGCTCCTCTCGCGCCTGGCGCGCGTGCGGCCCTTCGCGCTGATCGAGCCGATGGTGCCGGCCGCGGCCCTGCTGCCGGCGGCCCAGAGCGCGATCGAACGCTACCTGGCATCGGGCCGGCGCGAGCTGCACGCGCTGGTCGGTGGCTTTCGCCACTGGCTGCGCGAGGCGCGCGAGGCGGCCAGCGACGAGGAGGCGCAGCGCAAGTTCGTGTTCCTGCGGCTGCGCTTCAACGCCATCCTCACCCAGTTCGATCTGTTCGCCGATGTCATCACCCAGCGCAGCGAAAGCGAGAACGGCGTCTGGCTGGGCGGGCTCGACGCCGTCGCGGCGGACGCGCTCAACCTCCCCGGGCACCCGTACGCCGCCCCGCCGGTCGTGTGTTACCTGGACCGCGGTCCGGGCGCGGCGATCCGGCGCGCGCGCACCCGTCTGCCCGGCGGCGGCGCCAATCCGGTGGCGATCATCCGCGTTCCGCGCGAGCGCATGGTCGGCAGCGGCGTGGCCTCGTCGCTGGTGCACGAGGTCGGGCACCAGGGCGCGGCCCTGCTCGATCTGGTCAACACGCTGCGCCCGCTGCTGCAGGAACGCCAGCGCGAGCAGCCGCAGGAACGCATCGCGTGGCAGCTGTGGGAGCGCTGGATTTCCGAGATCGTGGCCGACGTGTGGGCCATCGGGCGGGTTGGCTTCGTCGCGACCCTGGGCCTCATCGCCGTGGTGAGCCTGCCGCGCGTGTTCGTGTTCCGCCTGAATGTCGACGACCCGCACCCGATCCCGTGGCTGCGGGTGCTGCTTGGCTGTGCCATCGGCGAGGCGCTGTATCCGCATCCGCAGTGGCAGCGTCTGGCGCGCACGTGGGAGAGCTGCTATCCGGCCGCAGCCGAGGATCCGCCGGCGCGCGAAATGCTTGCCCTGCTGCGTCGGACCATGCCGGACTTCGTGCGGCTGGTGGTGTCGCACCGGCCGCCGCTGCTGGGCGGACAGAGCCTGGCCGAGGCGCTGGAAACGGGCGCGCGCCAGCCGCGCCGCCTCGGTCAGCTGTTCGAACGCTGGTCGGATGCGCCCACGCTGTTGTATCACGCGCCGCCGACCCTGGCCTTCGCGGTCCTGGGGCAGGCCCGTTCGGACGGGCGCCTCAGTCCCGAACAAGAAAACGTGCTGCTCGCGCGCCTGTTGTCGCATTGGGCCCTGCGCAGTGCCCTGGATACGGCCACGGCTTGCGCCGGCGCCGCCAACCCGACCATCCATTGAGCCTTTGAAGGAGGTAACCATGTCTAGCAAGAGTTCCACGTCCAGGGAGCGGCCCGGATCGATCCTCGTGTCCGTGCGCGACCGCCATACGGACACCCCGCTGGTGAGCGCCGACGTCAGCATCTGGCAGGCCGGCGGCTTCACCTGCGACACGTTCAGCGCGGCGCAGTGGCAGCACGACCGCGCGCTGTACGTTGCGACCCAGCAGACGGAGAGCAGCGGCCGCACCGAGTTCACCGGCCTGGCTCCCGGCCACTACGTCGTCACCTACGACCACTATCCTGTCATGCCCGCGCACTGCGTCGAAGTGCACGGCGGCTGCGCGGCCACGGCCTGCTTCGACCTCGACCTGGACGCCAAGGTGACCATGACTTTCGAGACCTCGGACTGCCAGCCCAGCAGCTGCCGCACGGCGCGCGTGACCGACCGGGCGCTGGCCATGATCTCGTTCAACGGCGACAGTTCGTCCGACCTGAGGCCCTACGTCAGCGTGGCCGCCACGCCGCCGTGGACCGCGCTGCCGGACGATCCGCTGGTGTTCGCACGCCGCATCCGGCAACCGGGCCTGCAGCGCTTCGAGGCGGCGCTGGCCTTCGACCGGCGCTATGCCGCCATGCCGGGCTCGGGAGGTTCGGCGCCGCTGGGCGCGGGCCCGGGCGGCCATGCGGCGGCGGTGGCCGCGGCTGGGGGCGGCGCGATGGGCTTCGGCGGCGGCACTGTCCTGCCGCACGCGCGGCTTGGCATTCACGCCGCGTTCGAAGCGGACGAACGCACGCCCACGCCGATCGCCGGCAGCGTCGGCGTGACCATGTCGCGCACCGAGACCGAGCCGACCGAGGACCTGTCGCTGTGGACCCTGATCCGCAACAGCACCGAAGCGCTCTCGTTCACCAACTACCTGAGCTTCATGGACACGCTGTTCTGTCCCGATAACGCGAACCAGCCGCGCGGCTTCGAGGGCGAGCGCTTCGCGCGCAAGCAGGACATGTTCCAGGCCCTGCGCACACGCCGCGCGCTGCCGTTCACGGACTCCGACGCCTATCGCGTGCTGAAGGTGGCCACCGAGGCGTTCGTGATGGTCAATTGCGGCTTCTTGTCCGAGTCGCTCGCCTTCGATCCCACGTCCGACCTGGCCTACCTGGACCGGCGCGACATTCCGCCGGGGCGCGACCTGGAGTCCGTGTTCACCAACGAATACCTGGAGCAGGTGAACGGCACGTCGGTTCTGCCTTACCTCGCCATCATCCGCC
>DASRUW010000413.1:0-2134 GCA_035655255.1 Telluria sp.
GGTTTTCTTGGAAAACCGGGTCTGTCCCCGATTTTCTAGGTACGCCTGACGAGGAGCCAGGCCAGGACGCACTCGGCGCCGAAAAACACCGTCGACGCCAGGTGCAGCAGGCCGAACTTGGTCTTGAGGTCGGCGTCGATCACGCCCCCCGGCGGCACCAGTGCCTTGAGCGCATCCATCATCGGCATCAGACCGAAGCGGATGGTCAGGGCGCAGGCCAGCATCGCCAACGCCAGCAGCTTCACGCGGCGCTCCGACGCCGTCAGCAACAGCACCGCGCCGCAACCGACGGCAATCCAGGCTTCCGTCGAAAACAGGCTGGTGACGGCCTGTCCGGCCGTGGCGCGCTCCAGGGTGGCGAAGAAGCGCCAGGCGAACAGCGCGCCGCCCCACAGGGCGCCCGCCCACAGGGTGGCGGCGAGGCGGGCCAGCGCCGGCTGCATCAGATGTAGCGGACTTCGAGGATTTCGTACTCGCGCGGGCCGCTCGGGGCCTGCACTTCGACCACGTCGCCGGCGTACTTGCCGATCAGGGCGCGCGCGATCGGCGAGGTCACCGAGATCTTGTTCACTTTCAGGTCGGCTTCGTCGGTGCCGACGATCTGGTAGCTGACCTTCTGGCCGTTTTCCAGGTCTTCCAGCTCGACGGTGGAGGCGAACACGACGCGGCCTTCCGCGTCCAGCGTGGCCGGATCGATCACCTGGGCCGACGAGAGCTTGCCTTCCAGTTCGGCGATGCGCCCTTCGACAAAGGCCTGGCGCTCCTTGGCGGCATCGTATTCCGCGTTCTCCGACAGGTCGCCGTGCGAGCGCGCCTCGGCGATGGCGTCGATGACCTTGCGGCGTTCCTGGGTCTTCAGCTGGTGCAATTCGGCACGCAGCATCTCGGCGCCGACCTTGGTCAGCGGGGTGGTTGTCGTATTCATAGGCTCTTGACTATTCAAATGAAAACCACAGAGCCGCGCGGCGCACTGCCGCGCGGACTCTGTGGCTTGGGGTACTGCTTTCGACGCTTAGTGTAAGGTTTTATGCAGACCTTGTAAATCGTACACCCGCAGCTCGTTCAGGTACTTCATCCCCTCCACGGCCGCCTCGGCGCCGGCGATGGTCGTGTACGTGGTCACGCGCTCGGCCAGGGCCGAGGTGCGGATCGAACGCGAGTCGTGGATGGCGCTGCGCTTTTCCTCGACCGTGTTGATGACCAGGGCGATGTCGTGGTTCTTGATCATGTCCACGATGTGCGGACGGCCTTCCAGCACCTTGTTCACCGCCTGCACCGGAATGCCGGCGGCGGCGATCACGGCAGCCGTGCCCTTGGTGGCGCAGATCTCGAAGCCCATGGCGGCGAAGGCGCGCGCCACGCCGACCGCGCGCGGCTTGTCCGAGCCCTTCACGGACAGGAAGATCTTGCCCGAGCCCGGGGTCGGCAGCTTGACGCCGGCCGCGAGCTGCGACTTCACGAAGGCCTCGCCGAAGGTGTAGCCCACGCCCATCACCTCGCCGGTCGACTTCATCTCCGGCCCGAGGATGGTGTCCACGCCCGGGAACTTCGTGAACGGGAACACGGCTTCCTTGACGCTGAAGTAAGGCGGCGTCACTTCCGCGGTGATGCCCTGGTCTTTCAGCTTCTGGCCCACCATGCAGCGCGCGGCGATCTTGGCCAGCTGCAGGCCGGTGGCCTTGGACACGTAAGGCACGGTGCGCGAGGCGCGCGGGTTCACTTCCAGCACGTAGACGACGTTGTCCTTGATCGCGTACTGGACGTTCATCAGCCCGACGACCTTCAGGGCGCGGGCGATCCTGCGCGTGTAGTCGCGAATCGTCTGCTGGTGCCGCTCGGGACAGATGAAGGGCGGCACGACGCACGAGCTGTCGCCGGAATGGATGCCGGCCTCCTCGATGTGCTCCATGACGCCGCCGACGACGACGTCCTTCCCGTCGGACACGACGTCCACGTCCACCTCGGCCGCGTCCCGGAGGAAGCGGTCCACGAGCACGGGGCGCTCGTTGGACGCCTGCACCGCCTCGCGCAGGTACGTCTCGAGGTCGCGGTCGTCGTAGACGACCTCCATCGCGCGGCCGCCGAGCACGTACGAGGGGCGCACCATCACCGGGTACCCGATGCGGTGGGCGAC
>DASRUW010000414.1:0-14605 GCA_035655255.1 Telluria sp.
CCAGCCCGACGTCGCCACGAGCGAGGAGGGTGCCCTGCCCAAGGCGGTGGAACTGGCCAAGGCCGCGATGGTCAAGGGCGGCGCGCGCTGAAGACGCCGGGGCCGCCGGTTCGGCTTGCAAGCGGACGCGCGCCTCACATCTGTTGGAACAGGTGGGAATGCCCCCGGCTGATCTCCAGCGGCTCCGCATAGCCGCGCACGTGCAGCAGCTGCCGCCCGCGCGCGTCGCGCGTGACCTCGGCGATGGCGTCCACCCGCACCAGGGTCGAGCGGTGGATGCGCCAGAATTCGTCCGGATCCAGTTCGTCCGCCAGCTCCTTGAGCGTCTTGCGGATCAGGAGTTCGGCCGCGAGGGTCTGCACCCGCGTGTACTTCTCGTCGGCCTGGAAGAACAGGACCTCCTTGGTGCTGATCATGCGCAGGCTGTTGCCGACCTGGGCCTGGATCCATTTCAGGTAGCTCGGCTTCTTCTCGGCCGTGCCGGTGCGCAGGAGGCGGGTCAGCTCGGCCAGCTGCACGCCGATGTCGGCCGGCGCCTTTTTCAGGCGCGGTTCGAGCCGGCGCCGCGTCATCGCCAGGCGCTCGGCGGAGACGGGCTTGAGCAGGTAGTCCATCGCACCCTGCTCGAAGGCGTCGATGGCGTACTGGTCGTAGGCCGTCACGAACACGATGTGGGCCTGGCTATACAGCAGGCGCGCCGCTTCGATGCCGCTCTGGCCGGGCATGCGGATGTCGAGGAAGATGATGTCAGGCTTCAGTTCGCCGGCCAGCTGCACGGCTTCCAGGCCGTTCGAACCTTCCCCGGCGATGGCCAGCTCGGGCCAGACTTCGGACAGGCGCGAACGCAGCTGGTCGCGCATCGGCGCTTCGTCGTCGACGATCAGGGCGGTGGGCATGTCAGTGCTTCTCCAGCGGGTTGTAGGGAATACGGATGGAAGCATACGCTCCTCCGCTCAAGGGCGCCTCCAGCACCAGCTGCGCGTCGGCCCCATACAGCAGCTGCAGGCGCTCGCGGATATTGGACAGCCCCACGCCTTCGCCGGCATGCAGGTCGAAGCCGACGCCGTTGTCCAGCACGTCCACGAACAGCTGCTTTCCGACCTGGCGCGCGGCCACTTCGATCTTGCCGCCTTCGATCTTCGGCTCCAGGCCGTGCTTGATCGAGTTCTCGATCAGCGTGAGCAGCATCATGGGCGGGAAGGGCGCATATTCCAGCTGCTGCGGCACGTCGAAGGACACCTGCAGGCGCTCCTTCATCCGCGCCTGCATGATGTTGAGGTAGGCGCGCGCCAGCTCCACCTGCTTGCCGAGCGTACCGCCGCCGGCCGCGCGCATCTGCGGCAGCGTCGCGCGCAGGTACTCGATCAGGTTGGTGTGGATGCGCGCCGCTTCCTTCGGATCGGTCTCGATCAGCTGGCCGATCAGGGCCAGCGTGTTGAACAGGAAGTGCGGTTCGATCTGGGCCTGCAGGGTCGCCATCTGCGCTTCGGTCAGGCGCTTTTCCAGCGTGGCCACATCGGCTTCGCGGGTGGCGCGCATGGCCGCCAGTTCCGCGCGCCGCTTGCCGCCGGCGAGGATCTTCACGCTGGCGGAAATAAAGATGAACCAGAGCGCCGCCTCCTCGCTGCGCAGCATCGCCATGCCGATGAAGACGATCACCCACACGAGGTACAGGCGGCGCCATTCCGTGACGGCCAGCCAGTCGAAGAAGCGCCACCACAATTCGGACGCTTCCTTCATCGCGTCGCGCAGGAAGTCGAGGATCTTGTTCATCGTGATGGCCATGATGTCACTCCACGTCTTTCGCTTCGGGCAGCGCAGGGCGCTGGCGGCGCGCACGCAGGATGCAGGAAGTGATGATGATCTTGAGCGCCATGAAGATCATGAACAGCACCAGCGCGAGCGGCACGATGGTCAGCGCGAGCGCCAGCGCGACGCAGGTGACGGCCAGCTGCGGCCAGGTCATCGTGACCAGCGCGCGGGTCAGGCGGCGCATGCCGCGCGTCAGGGCCTGGCCTGCATCCTCGATCATGTCCAGGATGGTATTGAAAGTTGAGTTGCTCATAACGGTTTCTCCGGGTGGTACTGCGATGGTTGCACTGTACCCGGGGGCCGCCGCCGGCGCGACGGCCGAGCGACGAATTGCAGCCTGAAGGGGCCGAGTGGTCGTCAGCCGCGCTGGATCGCCGGTGCGCCGCGCATCGCCGCCAGCACCATGCTGGTGATGAGTTGCTCGGCGTCGTCGAAGTCCTTGCGCGTCAAGGCCTTGCGGTCCAGGACCAGCGCCATCTGGGTTGCAAAATCGGCATACGATTGTGTCATTGCCCAAATGGCAAACAGCAGATGGGTGGCGTTGACGGGCGCGATGCGGCCGTCTGCGCTCCAGCGTTCGAACACCTCGATGTCCTTGCGCAGCAGCGGCACCACGCGCTCGCGGATCTGGTCGCCGTACAGGGGCGCCCCGCTGATCACCTCCATCGCGTACACGCGCGACGCGTAAGGCTGCTCGCGCGAGAACTTCAGCTTGGCCTGGATGTAGGTGCGCAGCACTTCCTGCGGGTCCTTGCCCGGATCGGCCAGGTGCTCCATGCGGTCCAGCCATTCGTCGAGCACGTCGTCGAGCACGCGCTGGTACAGCGCCTGCTTCGAGGGGAAGTAGTACATCAGGTTCTGCTTCGACATGCCGAGGTTGTCGGCGATGGTGGCGATCGACGTGCCTTCGTAGCCGCATTCGGCGAACACGCGCACGGCTTCGGTCACGATGTCGGCTTCCAGCTTGTCGCGGTTCAGGACGCGGCGCTTGACGGGCGGTGTGTTCTTCACGGTTGATAGCCTTTCAGGAAGTCGATCAGCACGGGCGAGTCGGCATACGCCACGTTGAAGCGGAACCAGACCGATTCGGACTGGCGCAGCATGAAGAAATCGTTCGGGGACAGCAGGATGCCCGCGCGGACCGCGGCGTCCGCGATCAGCTTGCCGTTCCACTCCGGCGTGGGCGGCGCGTTCCAGCCGGCGCTCACGAACATGCCGCCGCGGGCGCGCGCGACCGGCGCCATGCCGGCCCCGGCCAGGCGTTCGATGGTCGCTTCGCGGCCGGCCTGCAGGCGCTCCGCCAGGCGCTCGATCATCTTCCTGTAGCCGCGCGCGCTGATGGCGTCGTAGACGGCACGCTCGTTGATCTCGGAGGTGGTAAGACCGGCCAGCATCTTCACCCGCACCAGTTCCGGCAGCAGCGAGTTCGATGCCCCGATCCAGCCCACGCGCAGCACCGGCGACAGGGTCTTGGACACGCTGCCCACGTGGATCACGCGGCGCAGGCCGTCCATCGCGGCCAGCGAAGCCTCGCCGCGCATGGCCAGCTCGCGGTAGATGTCGTCTTCCGCGATCCAGAAGTCGAACTGCTCCGCCAGGCCCAGCAACCGGTGCGCCTGGGCCTGCGACAGCGACGTGCCGAGCGGGTTTTGCAGCACCGTGTTCACGAACATCAGCTTGGGCTGGGTGACGGCGGCCTGCGCGGCGAGGAATTCGAGGTCGAGCCCCGCGTCCGTGCGCGGAATGCCGACCGCCACGCAGCCATGATGGCGCACCAGCGACAGCAGGTTGCTGTAGCCCGGGTCCTCCACGAACACGGTGTCGCCGGGCCGGGTGAGGGTACGCAGGATCAGGTCGAAGGCGTGGGTTGCGCCGTGCGTGAGCAGCAGCTGGTCCGGCTCCACTGCGAACATGTCGTCGGACAGGTTGGCCGCGAGGCGCTGGCGCAGCTGGGGAAAACCGAGCGGGTGCCCATAGCCGCGCAGGCGGTTGGCGGGGATGCGCATGGCGTGGCGCACGGCGTCCAGCACCGTCTCCTCGCCATACCATTCCGGCGGCAGCCAGCCGGCGCCGACCGGCAGCGCATCCGACACGCCCGAATACAGGTCCGGCGTGAGGGCGTCGATGGCGATCGGCGTAGCCTGGATGGAGGGCGTCTGCGGCGCCGAGGCGGCGCGCGGCGGGGCGACAAAAAAGCCGGAGCCGCGCCGCGAGGACAACAGGCCCAGCGTCAGCAGCCGGTCGTAGGCCTCCACCACCGTGAAGGTGCTGACGTTGTTGGCCTTGGCGAACAGGCGCACGGAGGGCATGCGCGTGCCGACCCGCAGCTCGCGGTCCTGGACCATGGCGCTGATGGCGGCCACGATCTGGTCGACCAGGCTGCCGCGCTTGCGGTCGATGGCCAGCACGGGCCAGCCGTCCGTGCCTTGCGCGCCGTCAGACATAGCGTCTCCTCTCCAAACTGTATTGTTTCCGCAACCTATACGGTTGGCGCGTTTTTGCTCTTGTGTATATGTGCCATAGTTGTGTCGCTGTCTATTATGGCACCATCATTTTGCCAACTGGTCAAAAATTTTTTTGGTCGTCAAAAAACGATTGGAGAACCGCATGAACGAGTCCCGCCCAGCATCGATGTCTTCCTTCTGGATGCCTTTCACGAACAACCGGGACTTCAAGGCGCATCCGCGCCTGCTGGTGTCGGCCGAGGGCATGTACTACAAGGACGTGGACGGCAACCAGGTCCTGGACGGCACCGCCGGCCTGTGGTGCGTCCCGTGCGGGCATGCGCAGCCGAAGATCGTCGCCGCCGTGCGCGAGATGATCGGCCAGCTCGATTTCGCGCCCACCTTCCAGATGGGCCACCCGGCCGCCTTCGACCTGGCCGAGCGTCTGATGGACTACACCGGCCACAAGTTCGGCCACGTCTTCTACACCAACTCCGGTTCCGAGGCGGTGGACACGGCCCTCAAGATCGCGCTGGCCTACCACCGGGCGCGCGGGGAGGGCAGCCGCACGCGCCTGATCGGCCGCGAGCGCGGTTACCACGGCGTGGGCTTCGGCGGCATTTCGGTCGGCGGCATCGGCGGCAACCGCAAGCCCTACGGCCCGCTGCTGCCGGGCGTCGACCACCTGCCGCACACGCATAATCTGGAGAAGAACGCCTTCACCCGCGGCGAGCCGGAACACGGCGCCAACCTGGCCGACGAACTGGAACGCATCGTCGCCCTGCACGACGCCTCCACCATCGCCGCCGTGATCGTGGAGCCGGTCGCCGGCTCCACCGGCGTGCTGATTCCGCCCAAGGGCTACCTGAAACGCCTGCGCGACATCTGCACCAAGCACGGCATCCTCCTGATCTTCGACGAGGTGATCACGGGTTTCGGACGCCTGACCACGCCGTTCGCCTTCGACTACTTCGGCGTCGAGCCGGACATGGTCACCTGCGCCAAGGGCCTGACCAACGGCGTGGTGCCGATGGGCGCGGTGTTCTCCAAGAAGTTCATCCACGACGCCTTCATGGAGGCGCCGGCCGGCATCGAACTGTTCCACGGCTATACCTACTCCGGCCACCCGCTGGCCTGCGCCGCCTCGCTGGCGACGCTGGAGGTGTTCCAGGACCAGGACATCCTCGGCAACGCGGCAAGCCTGCAGCAGTGCTGGGAAGACGCGGCCCACTCCCTCAAGGGACTGCCGCACGTGATCGACATCCGCACCCTCGGCCTCATCGCCGGCATCGAGCTGGCGCCGATCGAAGGCAAGCCGGGCGCGCGCGCCTTCGCCGCCTTCAAGAAGGCCTTCGCCGACGGCATCCTGATCCGCACGACGGGCGACATCATCGCGCTCTCGCCGCCGCTGGTGCTGGAGAAAAAACACATCGACGAGTTGTTCGGCAAGCTCGCCACCGTCCTCAAGAATCTCGACTGAAAGCCATCCATGAGCGAATTCGATACCATCACCCACTTCATCAACGGCGCCAAGCGCGACACCGACAGCGGCCGCTATGCGGATGTCTTCAATCCCGCGCTGGGCGAACCCGTCGCCCGCGTCGCCTTGGGCACCAAGGAGGAAGTGGATGCGGCCGTGAGCGCGGCGCAGGCGGCCTTCCCGGCCTGGGCCAACACGCCGCCGCTGGCACGCGCGCGGGTGCTGTTCAAGTACCTGGAACTGTGCCGCCAGCACACCGACGAATTCGCGGCCATGCTCACGCGCGAACACGGCAAGACCTTCACCGACGCCCAGGGCGAAGTCGCGCGCGGCATCGAGGTGGTGGAGTATGCGGTCGGCGCGCCGGAGTTCCTCAAGGGCGAGTACACCGACCAGATCGCGCGCGGCATCGACGCCTGGTCCATGCGCCAGCCGCTGGGCGTGGTGGCCGGCATCACGCCGTTCAACTTCCCGGTGATGGTGCCGATGTGGATGTTCCCGATGGCGATCGCCTGCGGTAACACCTTCATCCTCAAGCCGTCCGAGCGCGATCCCTCGCCCTCGCTGCTGCACGCACGGTTGCTGAAGGAAGCGGGCCTGCCGGACGGCGTGTTCAACGTGATCCAGGGCGACAAGGTGACCGTCGATGCGATCCTGGATCACCCGGTGGTGCAGGCGGTGAGCTTCGTCGGCTCGACCCCGATCGCGGAATACATCTACGCCCGCGGCAGCGCCACCGGCAAGCGCGTGCAGGCCCTGGGCGGCGCCAAGAATCACATGGTGGTGATGCCGGACGCGGACATGAAGATGGCCACCGACGCCATCATCGGCGCGGCCTACGGTTCCGCCGGCGAGCGCTGCATGGCGATCTCGGTGGTGGTGGCCGTGGGCGACGCCTGCGACAAGATCATCGGCCAGATCGCCGAGCGCGCGGCCAACCTCAAGATCCGCGACGGCATGGACCAGGAAGCGGAAATGGGGCCGGTCGTTACGCGCCAGGCCAAGGAGCGCATCGAGCGCCTGATCGGCACCGGCGTGGAGCAGGGCGCCAAGCTGGTGGTCGACGGGCGCAACTACGCCGTCGCGGGCCGCGAGAACGGCTTCTTCGTCGGCGGCACGCTGTTCGACCACGTCACCACCGACATGACGATCTACAAGGAAGAGATCTTCGGCCCGGTGCTGTGCGTGGTGCGCGTGCCGGACGTGGCAAGCGCGGTCGAAATGATCAACGCGAACGAGTACGGCAACGGCACCGCTATCTTCACCCGCGACGGCGGCGTGGCGCGCGAATTCGTGCGCCAGATCCAGGTCGGCATGGTGGGCGTGAACGTGCCGCTGCCGGTGCCGATGGCGTTCAGCAGCTTCGGCGGCTGGAAGCGCTCGCTGTTCGGCGACCACCACGCCTACGGACCGGAAGGCGTGCGCTTCTACACGCGCCACAAGGCAGTCATGCAGCGCTGGCCCAACACCGCCAGCGCCGGAGTGCAGTTCGCATTCCCGCAGATGAAATAACAAACCCATAAAAAAGGGAACGGAGACCATGATCGATTCGCTGAAACACCTGCCGCTGGCGGCAGGGACGGGCAGCTCGCTGGCCCAGAACTTCACGGACCTCGCGCCGCCGCTGAACGCGCGCCAGGCCGCCATCGAAAGCGCGCGCTGCCTGTACTGCTACGACGCGCCCTGCACCCGCATCTGCCCCACCGGCATCGACGTGGCGAGCTTCATCCGCAACATCCACGACGACAACGTGACCGGCGCGGCGGCGGGCATCCTCAAGCAGAACATCCTGGGCGGCAGCTGCGCGCGCGTCTGCCCCACCGAGATCCTGTGCGAGTCGGCCTGCGTGCGCAACAACGACGCCGAAGGCCAGCCAGTCAAGATCGGCCTGCTGCAGCGCTATGCGCTCGATCATGCGAGCTTCAAGGAGCATCCCTTCAAGCGCGCCCCGTCCACCGGGCGGCGCATCGCCATCGTCGGCGCCGGGCCGGCCGGCCTGTCGTGCGCGCACCGCCTCGCCATGCTGGGACACGACGTGGTCGTGTACGAGGCGAAGGAGAAGGCGGGTGGTCTCAACGAATACGGCATCGCCAAGTACAAGCTGACCGACGACTTCGCGCAGAAGGAAGTCGAATTCCTGCTCGGGATCGGCGGAATCGAACTGCGTTACGGGCAGGCGCTGGGCCGCAACCTCAAGCTGCAGGACCTGCACGCGCAGTACGACGCGGTCTTCCTCGGCATCGGCCTGGGCGTGAGCAAGCAGCTCGGGCTCACGGGCGAGGACGCGCCGGGCCTCATGGCCGCCATCGACTACATCGCCACCCTGCGCCAGGCGGACGACCTGTCTCTGCTGCCGGTGCCGCGCCGCGCCATCGTCATCGGTGCCGGCAACACGGCCATCGACATGGCGGTGCAGATCCAGCGCCTGGGCGCGGACGAAGTCACCCTCGTGTACCGCCGCGGCGTGGAGTCCATGAGCGCCACGGAGCACGAGCAGGAGATCGCCAAGGCCAACTACGTGCGCATCAAGACCTGGGCCGCGCCGCAGGAGGTGTTGCTGGACGCGCAGGGCCGGGTGTCCGGCATGCGCTTCGAGCGCACGAAGATGGTGGAAGGGAAGCTGGTCGGCACCGGCGAGACCTTTGAAATCGCCGCGGATGCCGTGTTCAAGGCCATCGGCCAGGGCATGGACGGCGCCAGCTACGCCGACCCGCTCGCGCAGAAGCTGGAACGCAAGGGCGACAAGATCAACGTGGACGACTTCTTCCGCACCGCCGTCCCCGGCATCTACGCCGGCGGTGATTGCATCGCGCCGGGACAGGATCTCACCGTGCAGGCCGTCCAGCACGGCAAGCTGGCCGCGCAGGCCATTCACCAGGACATCCAAGCGAAAGTGGAGGCGGCATAATGGCTGATCTGAGCATTAACTTCTGCGGCATCAAGGCCCCCAATCCCTTCTGGCTGGCCTCCGCACCGCCGACCGACAAGGCCTACAACGTCGTGCGCGCCTTCGAGGCGGGATGGGGCGGCGTGGTCTGGAAGACCCTGGGCGAAGATCCGCCGGCCGTCAACGTCTCGTCGCGCTACTCGGCCCACTACGGAAAGAACCGCGAGGTCATCGGCTTCAACAACATCGAGCTGATCACCGACCGCAGCCTGCAGGTCAACCTGGACGAAATCACCCAGGTGAAGAAGGACTGGCCTGACCGCGCCATCATCGTCTCCCTGATGCTGCCGTGCGAGGAGCACCAGTGGGCCGGCATCCTGCCCAAGATCGAAGCGACCGGCGCGGACGGCATCGAGCTCAATTTCGGCTGCCCGCACGGGATGCCGGAGCGCGGCATGGGCGCGGCCGTCGGCCAGGTGCCGGAATACGTGGAGATGGTCACGCGCTGGTGCAAGCAGCACACCAAGCTGCCCGTCATCGTCAAGCTCACGCCCAACATCACGGACATCCGCGGCCCGGCGCGCGCGGCGCTGGCGGGCGGCGCGGATGCGGTCTCGCTGATCAACACCATCAACTCCATCACCCACCTGGACCTGGACCGCATGGTCGCCTTCCCGGTGGTGGGCAACGCCAGCACCCACGGCGGCTATTGCGGTTCGGCCGTCAAGCCGATTGCGCTGAACATGGTTGCCGAGATCGCGCGCGACCCGGCCACGGCGCGTCTGCCGATCTCCGGCATCGGCGGCATCTCCAACTGGCGCGACGCGGCGGAGTTCATCGCCCTTGGCGCCGGCTCGGTGCAGGTCTGCACGGCGGCCATGTTGCACGGCTTCCGCATCGTGGAGGAGATGAAGGACGGCCTGTCGCGCTGGATGGACGAGAAGGGCTACAAGACGCTCGACGACTTCACCCGTAAGGCGGTCGGCAACACCACGGACTGGAAGTACCTGGACATGAATTACCAGGTCATCGCCAACATCGACCAGGACAAGTGCATCCAGTGCGGCAAATGCTTCATCGCCTGCGAGGACACGTCGCACCAGGCCATCGCGCAGCACGTGGACCTCGCCGGCCAGCGCAAATACGAAGTGATCAAGGACGAATGCGTGGGCTGCAACCTGTGCGAGATCACCTGCCCGGTGGAGCAGTGCATCACGATGGTCCCGCAGGACTCCGGCAAGCCTTACATGAACTGGCTCAAAGATCCTCGCAACCCGCGCGCGGAAGTGGTTTAATGCACATCGTTGCCTGACAACCCAGCGGAGGGACCCGTGAGCCATGAAGTGACCGGCAGTACCCATCTTTGGAACGAGGACCTGGCGCCGACGACCGCGGCGCAGAGGACATGGCGGTGGTATCACTTCGCCGCGCTGTGGGTCGGGATGGTGATGTGCATCCCGGCCTACACGCTGGCGGGGAGCCTGATCGACGGCGGCATGTCGGCCACGCAGGCGGTACTGACGGTGTTTCTCGCAAACGCGATCGTGCTGCTGCCGATGCTGGCCATCGGCCACGCCGGCACCAAGTACGGCATTCCATACGCGGTGCTGGCGCGCGCCTCCTTCGGCACCACCGGGGCGCGGCTGCCGGCCCTCATGCGCGCCATCGTGGCCTGCGGCTGGTATGGCATTCAGACCTGGTTCGGCGGCAGCATGATCTACACGCTGCTCGGCGTGATGGGCGTCGACGTCCATGGATCGAAGATTCCCGGCCTGGGCATCGATCCGGGGCAGCTCCTGTGCTTCCTCGCCTTCTGGGCGATCCAGTTCTACTACATCGTCCACGGCATGGACGCGATCCGCAAGCTCGAAACCTACACCGCGCCGCTCAAGATCGTCATCTGCTTCGTGCTGCTCGGCTGGGTGTACCAGAAGGCGGGCGGTTTCGGCACGCTGCTGTCGCAGCCCTCGCAGTTCGTCGAAGGCGGCAAGAAGGCCGGGCAGTTCTGGTCCAGCTTCTGGCCGTCGCTGACGGCGATGGTCGGCTTCTGGGCCACACTGGCGCTGAACATTCCGGACTTCACCCGCTTTGCCAAATCGCAGCGCGACCAGGTGATCGGGCAGTCGGTCGGACTTCCGGTCCCGATGGGGCTCCTGGCCGCGCTGGCCGTCATCGTCACCTCCGCCACCGTGGTCCTGTACGGGAAGGCGCTGTGGGATCCGGTCGACCTGGCCGGCAGGATGACCGGGGCCGCGGTGCTGGTCGCCCTCGTCATCCTGCTGATCGACACCGTGAGCGTGAACCTGGCGGCGAACCTGGTGGGACCGGCCTACGACTTCTCGGCGCTGGCGCCCAAGCACATCAGCTATCGCGCGGGCGGCTATCTCACCGCGTCAATCGCCATCGTCATGATGCCGTGGAAGATCCTGGAATCGACCCAGGGCTACATCTTCACCTGGCTGATCGGCTATTCTGCCTTGCTCGGGCCGATCGCCGGCATCCTGATCGTGGACTACTACCTGGTGCGCAGAACGCAGCTGGACGTGCCTGAGCTGTACCGCGTGGACGGCGCCTACTCGTATGGAAGCGGCTGGAACATGGCGGCCATCGTCGCCTTCGTGGTGGGCGTGCTGCCCAACCTGCCGGGCTTCCTGAATGCCGCCTTCCCGCAGTCCTTCCCGGGCGTGGACGACATGTTCAAGACGATCTATACGTATGCCTGGTTCGTCGGCATCGCGATATCCGCCGTGGTCTACGGCGTCATGATGAAGGGGAAGGCCGTGCCCGTGATGGCGGCCGCCCAGCCTTGAGGAGATTCGAATGAGTATGCTTATTCGTGGCGGCACGGTGGTCAACGCCGACCGCGCCTTCCGCGCCGACGTGCTGTGCGAAGGGGACAAGATCGTGGCCGTGGGGCCGGACCTGGCCGCGCCGGCGGGTTGCGAAGTGGTGGACGCGGGCGGCCAGTACGTCATGCCCGGCGGGATCGATCCGCACACCCACATGCAACTGCCGTTCATGGGCACCGTCACGGCGGACGACTTCTTTACCGGCACCGCGGCCGGCCTGGCCGGCGGCACCACCACCATCATCGACTTCGTGATCCCCGATCCGAAGCAGTCGCTGATGGAGGCGTTCCACACCTGGTGCGGCTGGGCCAAGAAGTCGGCGGGAGACTACACCTTTCACGTGGCCGTGACCTGGTGGGATGACAGCGTACATGCGGACATGGGCACGCTCGTGCGCGAGCATGGCGTGAACAGCTTCAAGCACTTCATGGCGTACAAGAACGCCATCATGGCCGACGACGAGACGCTGGTGAAGTCCTTCCGCCGCGCCCTGGAGCTGGGCGCGATTCCCACCGTGCATGCGGAGAATGGCGAGCTGGTGTTCCAGCTCCAGCGCGAGCTGATAGCCAGGGGCATCACGGGGCCGGAAGGCCATCCGCTTTCGCGTCCGCCCGAAGTGGAGGCGGAAGCGGCCAACCGTGCCATCGCCATCGCGAACGTGCTGGGCACCCCGATCTACATCGTGCACGTGTCCTGCGCCGAGTCGCTGGAGGCGATCACGCGCGCGCGGGCCAAGGGACAGCGCGTGTACGGCGAGGCGCTGGCCGGGCACCTGACCATCGACGACAGCGTGTACCGTCTCGAGGACAAGGAAGCGGCGCGTGCCTATGTCATGAGCCCTCCGTTCCGCGGCAAGCACCACCAGGACGCGCTGTGGCAGGGCCTGCAAGGCGGGAACCTGCACACGACGGCCACGGACCACTGCACCTTCTGCGCCGCGCAGAAGGCGGCCGGCAAGGACGACTTCACCAAGATCCCCAACGGCTGCGGCGGCATCGAGGACCGCATGGCCGTGGTGTGGGACGGCGGCGTGAACACGGGACGCCTGACGCCGTCCGAGTTCGTGCGCATCACGTCCACCAACGCGGCGCAGATCTTCAACATGTATCCGCGCAAGGGCGTGGTGGCTGTCGGTGCGGACGCGGACCTGGTGGTGTGGGACCCGCAGGCCAGCCGCACCATCTCCGCCAAGACCCAGTTCGCGAAGGGCGACTTCAACGTCTTCGAGGGACGCACGGTCAAGGGCATCAACACGCATACGATCGCGGCCGGCAAGCTGGTGTTCGCCAAGGGCGAGCTGCGCGCGGTGGAGGGCGCGGGGCGCTATGTCGAGCGGCCCGCTTTTCAACCAGTGACGGCGAGGTAAGCCATGCAGGAACTACGCATCAACGGCCAGCGCCTGTGGAGTGCGCTGATGGAACTGGCACAGATCGGCGCGACCCCGAAGGGCGGCGTCAAGCGCCTCACTCTGACGGACCTGGACCGGCAGGGCCGCGACCTGGTCACCGGCTGGGCGCGCGAGATGGGACTGAAGATCACGGTCGACCAGATCGGTAACGTCTTCATGCGGCGCGAGGGTACCAATCCCGCGCTGCCGCCCGTCATGACCGGCAGCCATATCGACACCCAGCCGACCGGCGGCAAATTCGACGGCAACTACGGCGTACTGGCGGGCCTGGAAGTGGTGCGCACGCTGAACGACTTGAACATCAAGACCGTGGCGCCGATCGAGGTCGCGTTCTGGACCAACGAGGAAGGCTCGCGCTTCGTGCCCGTGATGATGGGTTCCGGCGTGTTCTGCGGCGCTTTCACGCTGGAGCATGCCTACGCGGCGAAGGATGTCGACGGCAAGACCGTGCGCGGAGAGCTGGAGCGCATCGGTTACCTGGGTGACGAGGTGCCGGGGCAGCATCCCATCGGCGCCTACTTCGAGACGCACATCGAGCAGGGGCCGGTGCTGGAGGACGCGGACAAGGTGATCGGCGTGGTGCCGGCCGTGATGGGCCTGTCCTGGTACGACTGCGTGGTGACCGGCATGGAGGCGCACGCCGGGCCGACGCCGATGCACCTGCGGAAGGACGCGCTGCAGGTGTCGACCCGCATCATGCAGGAGGTGGTGGCCATCGCCAACCGCTATCCGCCGTACGGCCGCGGGACGGTCGGTTTCGTGCAGGTGCACCCGAATAGCCGCAACGTCATTCCGGGCCAGGTCAAGTTCAGCATCGACCTACGCAACGTGAACGACGAACTGCTCAACGCCATGCACAACGAGATGCTGGCCTACGTGGACCAGGTGCGGGCCGAGACGGGGCTGGGCATCGAGGTCGAGCGCGTGTCCTACTATCCGCCATGCCCCTTCCATCCGGACTGCGTGGGCGCGGTGCGCAAGGCCACCGAGAAGCTCGGGTATTCGACGATGGACGTGGTGTCCGGGGCTGGGCACGACGCCATCTACGCGGCGCGCGTGGCGCCGGCAGGGATGATTTTCGTGCCCTGCAAGGACGGCATCAGCCACAACGAGATCGAGGACGCGAAGTCCGAACACCTTGAAGCCGGCTGCAATGTGCTGCTGCACGCGATGCTGGAACGGGCGGGCATCGCCGGCTGACCCGCAGTCATCCCCGCGAAAGCGGGGACCCCTGGTAAGCGACGGCACGCCGTCCTGGTTATGCATGCCAAGCGCACCCTATCAGGGGTTCCCGCTTCCGCGGGAATGACGAATGATCAGGCGTAGTTCAACAGGAAGTCGAGGAACACGCGGGCCGCAATGTCCGCCTCGTCCGCCGTCATGGTCTCCAGCGGATTGTGGCTGATGCCCCCATTGCCGCAGCGGGTGAACAGCATCGCCACGTCGGTCAGCGCCGCCATCGCCATCGCGTCGTGTCCCGCGCCGGATAGCAGGTCGAAGCGAGGCACGCCTGCGCGCTCGACCGCCGCACCCAGCTGATCCATCAAGCGCGGCGCGCACGGCGCCGCATCTGCCGAAACGATTCGTTCGATGTGGCACTCGACCTGGCGCCGCTCGCAAATCTTCCCGATCCCATCGAGCACGTCCCGCACCGCCGTGAGCCGCTGCACGTCGTCCGCCGCGCGGATATCCAGCGACAGTTTGCACACGCCGGGCACCACGTTC
>DASRUW010000415.1:0-2322 GCA_035655255.1 Telluria sp.
ACGTTCAGCACCAGCAGGCGGCTGGAGTTGGCCAGGCCGGAGGCGGCGCCGGAAGTGGTGCGGGACAAGAAGCTGCCAGCGCCGTACTCCGTGCCCAGGCCGCCCTGGGCGTAGGCGCCCGCGCCATAGGTCCATTGGCCCACGCGGGTGGTGAAGGAAAGCTGGGGCGCGACATACGGGCCGCGGTTGTGGGAGTGGTCGGACGAGACGGCCGTCTCGCCGGTGGCGCGGTTGCGCACCGACAGGTCGGTGGTGACCACGTCCAGGCCCACGTCCAGGCGCGAGCCCGAGGCCATCAGCGACAGCGTGGCGGGGTTGGACATCATGCCGGCGGGGCCGATGTCGTAGGCGGTGGCGGCGCCGCCCATGGCGCGCGCCACCGGGCCGTAGCCTTCGAGGCGGAACACGTCGGTCGCTTGGGCGCCGTTGGCGGCCACCAGCGCGCAGGCGGCGGCCAGGGTGTGCAAATGCAGTTGTTTCATCGGTTGTCTCTTGGTTGTCTCGTTATCGTTGTCAGAAGAAGCGGTCGAAGTGGATCCGCTCGAACGGCACCTTGTGCGCCAGCATCAGGGTCTCCTGCAAGGCCTGCGTCATGGGCGGCGGGCCGGCCAGGTAGAACTCGCAGCTGGCCAGGCGTTCGCCCAGCTCCTCCACCACGGCCTCGTGCACGAAGCCGGTCTTGCCGTTCCATGCGTCCGTGCCGGACTGGGACACCACGGGGACGTAGCGGATGCTGCCGCCGAAGCCGGGCAGGACCTCCAGGAAGGCCTCCCCGCACACGTCGCGCGGCGTGCGGGCGCCGTAGAAGAAGTGCAGGGTGCGCCGTTCCAGCAAGCCCGCCGCCGCCGCGCCGCGCGCGATGGACAGCATCGGCGCGAGGCCCGAGCCGCCCGCCACGCAGACGATGTCGCGTTCCGGCCCGGTGCGCAGGCCCGCCATGCCGTAGGGGCCGTCCAGTGCGATCTCGTCGCCCGGCTTCATGAACTCGAACAGGACCGCCGAGGCTTTGCCGCCGGCTACACGGCGCACCATGAAATGCCACTCGCCTTCCTCGTTGGGGAGGTTGGACATGGAGTAGGAGCGCGGCGCGGCCACGCCCGGCAGGTAGAGCTGGGCGTACTGGCCCGCCTGGAAGCGCGCCGGCGCGGTCGTCGCGAAGCGGAACTCCGTGATGTCGTGCGTGACCGGACGCGCCTCCAGGAGGCGTGCGGTGCGCCGCGCGGGACGCACGGCGGGCGCGCACTCGGGCGCCAGGCGCACCTTGATCTGCACGTCGCTCCTGGCCTGGCACTGGCAGGCCAGTTGCAGGCCGCGCCGGCGGTCGCGCTCCGTCAGGCCGGGCGCCTCCGGCCACAGGTTGTGCACCTCGCCGGAGACCGGTTCGAACTTGCAGGCGCCGCAGCCGCCGGAGCTGCATTCGTAGGGGAACGGAACTCCGGCGCGCAGCGCCGCCTGCAGCAGGGTGTCGCCGTCGTCCTGCGCGAACGGCGGCGCTTCGCCCACGGTGACCGAATGGTGCGTCATGGCCGCGTCACAGGCCGAGGGAACGGCGGAAGGTGCGGGTGGCCAGCTTGACTTCAGCGGCGGCGCCGGGCACGTCGGGCAGGTGCGCGCAGTAGGCTTCGATGGCCTTGTCGGCCAGCGGTTCCCACTTGGCGATCCAGCCGGCCATGACGGCGGCGTTGCCGTCGGTCTCGAGCGCCATCCTGACCAGGGCGGCGGCCCAGCGGCGGTGCCGCTGCACGTCGATCAGCTGGGCGTCGGTCAGCAGGCCAAGCAGCAGGTCGCCGTTATGGCGCGCCGCTTCGCCCAGCTTGCGCAGCACGGCTTCCTCGATGGCCGGCTTGGCCACGAGGTCCAGGGCGACGAAGCCTTCGGCCCAGTCCCAGGTGACCAGGACCTTCTCCATCAGCTCGCGGAAGCCTTGCCAGGCCGGGTCGGTCTCCCAGTAGGTGCGCTCGTCGCGCGCCGCGCCCTTGTCCGGGAAGGCCGTGGCCAGTTCGCGGGTGCGGTAGGCCGTGTGGCTCAGCCAGCGGAAGGCGTCCGCCATCTGGAAGTAGTGGCAGCTGGTGATGGTCGATGCCGGAGCGACCTGGCCGACGTAGGCGGAGGCCATCTGCACCGTGTGGAACAGGTAGCGGGCCGGCGTATACAGGCGGGCCAGGGTGCCGGCCCAGCCGGGCGACAGGGTCTTGTCGTGCTCACGGGTGTTGAACTGGTCGAACAGGCCGTAGACGTAGTTCTCCTGGCCGTCCTGCATCATGGTGTAGGTGCGGTACACCACTTCGTCGGGATCGCGGAAGGCGTTCCAGTCGGCGTGCT
>DASRUW010000416.1:0-14110 GCA_035655255.1 Telluria sp.
CCCCGGGCCTTGCGCGCCGTGCGCAAGGGCGGGGTGGTGGTATGCGCTGGCATCCATATGAGCGACATCCCTTCCTTTCCGTACGCCTTGCTGTGGGGCGAGCGCAGCGTGCGCTCCGTGGCCAACCTGACCCGGGCCGACGGCGCCGCCTTTTTCGAACTGGCGGCCCACATTCCACTGCACACGCGCGCCACCGTCTTCCCGCTGGCGCAGGCCAATGAGGCGCTGGCCGCCTTGCGCGCCGGGGCGTTCGACGGCGCGGCCGTGCTGGTGCCATGAGGCGCGCGCTGCTCCTGTGCGCCGGCCTGGCCCTGGCCGGCTGCTCGGCCCTGCGGCCGGTGCCGCGTCCCACCCCGGCCCCGCCGCTGGCCGTGCCCACCGCCTGGACCGGGCAGGGTGCCCAAGGCGCGGCGCCGACGCCGCTGGCCTCGTGGTGGAAGCGCTTCGACGACCCCGAACTGAGTTCGCTCGTGTCCCGCGCGCTGGAGGCGAACACCCGGATCGCCAGCGCGCGCGGCGCCCTGCAGCAGGCGCGCGCCTTGCGCAAGGTGGCCAACGCGGCCCTGGCCCTGTCGGTGAACGTGTCGGCCTCCGCCCAGCGCAACAAGTCGGGCGAACAGCCGGTCAGCGGCAGCAGCAGCGGCAGCCTGGGCGCGTCCTACGAACCGGACATCTCCGGGGCGCGCAGCGCCGCCGTGCGCTCGCGCGATGCCGACATCGAGGCGGCCGGCGCCACCTTGGGCGATGTCCAGGTCGCGGTCGCGGCGGAGGTGGCGGCCGATTACATCGGCCTGCGCGGTGCCGAGCTGCGCCTGGCCATCGCCCGCGACAACCTCGCCAACCAACGCGAAACGGCGCAGCTGACCGACTGGCGCACCCGCGCCGGGCTGCTCACGTCCCTGGAGAACGAACAGGCGCGCGCCGCCGTCGAACAGGCCGCGGCGCGCCTGCCCGCGCTGGAGACGGCGGTGCTGCAGTTCCGCCATGCCCTGGCGCTCCTGATCGCAGCGGCTCCGGCCGCGCTGGACACGGAACTCGCGCCGGGCGCGGCGCGCCTGCCCGATCCGGGACCGGCCGTGCTGGTGGCGATTCCCGCCGAAACCTTGCGCCGGCGCCCCGACGTGCGCGCCGCCGAGGCGCGTGTGCGCGCGGCCTACGAGCGCGTGAACGAGGCCGACGCCGCGCGCTACCCCACCTTCCGGCTCGATGCCTCCCTCGGCCTGCGCGGCCTGGAAGTGGGCGGCAGCGGTGGCGCGACCCTGCTGAAAAGCCTCCTGGGCAGCATCAGCGGCGAAGCCTTCGATGCCGGCGCCGGCTATGCCCAGGTCGTGGCCCAGCAGGGCGCCCTGGCCCAGGCCGAAGCGGCCTGGCGCGCGCAGGTCCTGCAGGCGCTGGGCGAGGTGGAGGACGGCCTGCAAGCCCTGGCCGCCGACCGCGTGCGCCAGCAGGCCCTGGCCACGGCGGCCGAAGCGGCGGCCAACGCGGCCCTGCTGGCGCGCCAGCGCTATGCCAGCGGTCTCACCGATTTTCAAACCGTGCTGGAAACCCAGCGCACGCTGTTCACCGTCCAGGACGACCTGGCGGCGACGCGCGCGGCGCTCGGCACCGATCACGTGCAGTTGTTCCGCGCGCTGGGCGGGGGCTGGGAGAGCCGCGTTACCGAGGAGGTCAAGAAATGAACGACAGCTCGACGCCGCAGGCGGCCAAGGGCGGCTGGCGCGCCTGGGCCGTGGGCGCGGCTGCGCTGCTCGCCTTCGTGGCGATCGCCGTCGGCGTGGCGCGCAGCCGGGCCGCGCCTGCCGTCGCCTACCGCACCCAGCCTGTCACCGTCGGCGACCTGGCCCTGACCGTGACCGCCAACGGCACCTTGCAGCCGACCCGCGCGGTGAACATCGGCAGCGAACTGTCCGGCACGGTGGCGCGGGTGCTGGTGGACGTGAACGACGCGGTGAAGAAGGGGCAGGTGCTGGTCGAACTGGATACCGCCAAGCTGTCGGACCAGGTGGTGCGCTCGCGCGCGGCGCTGGCCGCAGCCAACGCCGGCGTGGCCCAGGCGCAGGCGACCTTGAGCGAGGCGCGCGCGACGCTGGCGCGCCTGCAGGAAGTGGCCCGCCTGTCCGGCGGCAAGGTGCCGTCGGCGGCGGAACTCGATAGCGCCAAGGCCGCCCTCGCGCGCGGCGAAGCCAATCTGCTCAATACCCGCGCCGGCGTCGACAGCGCGCGCGCGGCGCTGGCCACCGACACCACCAACCTGGGCAAGGCCGCGATCCGTTCGCCGATCGACGGCGTGGTCCTGACCCGCAATGTCGATCCGGGCAACGCCGTCGCCGCCTCGCTGCAGGCCGTGACCCTGTTCCAGCTGGCCGAGGATCTGCGCCACCTGCGCCTGCAGGTCAACGTGGACGAGGCGGACGTGGGGCAGGTCCAGCCCGGCCAGCGCGCCAGCTTCACGGTGAGCGCCTGGCCCAACCGCCAGTACCCGGCCACGATCACCCGCGTCGCCTACGGCTCGACCATCACGGACAACGTGGTCACCTACGTCAGCTACCTGGACGTGGACAACGCGGACCTGAGCCTGCGCCCCGGCATGACCGCCACCGCCACCATCGGCGCCACCGAGCGCCATGGTGTGCGCCTGGTGCCGAACGCCGCGCTGCGCTTCACGCCGGCCACGGCCAACGCCCAGCGGGGCGGCCTCGTCTCGAAGCTCATGCCGCGCATGCCGGCCCAGGCGCCGCGCCAGGCCGGCGCGGCGGGCGGCGGCGGAATGCGCACGGTGTGGGTGCTGAAGAACGGGGCGCCGGTGGCGGTCAGCGTTCGCACCGGCCTGTCGGACGGACGCATGACCGAGATCGTCGGCGGCGAGCTTGCGCCCGGCACGCCGGTCATCGTCGAACAGCGCGCGGCTTCGCAATGAGCGAGGACGTCCCGCTGATCCGCCTGCGTGGCGTGAGCAAGCAATACGGCAGCGGCGCCGCCGCCATCATGGCTCTCGACCGTGTGGACCTCGACATCGAGGCGGGCGAGTTCGTCGCCATCATGGGCCCGAGCGGATCCGGCAAGTCGACCGCCATGAACATCCTCGGTTGCCTGGATACGCCCAGCGCCGGGCAGTACTGGTTCGAGGGCAGGGAAGTCGGCCGTCTCACGCGCGATGAACGGGCGCGCCTGCGCCGGCGCGCGCTCGGCTTCGTGTTCCAGGGCTTTAACCTCCTGCCGCGCACCAGCGCGCAGGAGAACGTGGAACTGCCCTTGCTGTATCGCGGGGAGGCCGCAGCGGGGCGCCACGAGCTGGCGGCGCAGGCGCTGGCGGCGGTCGGCCTGGCCGGGCGCGAGCGGCATACGCCATCCGAGCTGTCCGGCGGCCAGCAGCAGCGCGTGGCCATCGCGCGCGCCATCGTCGCCCAGCCGGCCGTGCTGCTGGCGGACGAGCCGACCGGGAACCTGGATACCCAGCGCGGCCGCGAGATCATGGAGCTGCTCGTGCACCTCAATCGGGAGCGCGGACTGACCGTGCTCATGGTGACGCACGAGCCCGACATGGCGGCCTATGCGGGGCGCATCGTGCGCTTTCGGGACGGGCGGGTCGAGAGCGACGCCACCCGTGGTGCGGCGGCGGAGGCGTGAACATGTTCGGCAATACGGTCCTGCTGGCCCTGCGCTCCATCCGGCGCAACCTGCTGCGCTCCTTCCTTACCATCCTGGGGATCGTGATCGGCGTGGCTGCGGTGATCACCATGGTCACCATCGGCAACGGCGCGACGGAGGCGGTGCGCAGCCAGATCTCGAGCCTGGGCTCGAACCTGTTGATGGTGCGTCCCGGCCAGCGGCTCGGTTTCGGCGGCGGCCCCGGCGCGGCGCCGCCCTTCGCGGAGGGCGACGCGGCGCTGCTCGCAGGGCAGGTGGGCGGCATCGCCCGCGTCGCGCCGGAAAGCCGGCGTCAGGCCACGGTGGTGGCCGGTGGGCGCAACTGGGCCACGAACGTCATCGGCAGCAGTGGCGACTGGCTTGCGGTCGGCAACTGGAAGCTCGCCAGCGGCCGCGGCTTCGAGGAGAACGAGCTGCGTGCCGGCGCGCCGGCCTGCATCATCGGGGACACCGTGCGGCGCCAGCTGTTCGAAGGCGGCGATCCGGTCGGCAGCCGGCTGCGCATCCGGCAGTTTTCGTGCGAGGTGATCGGCCTGCTCGCGGCCAAGGGCCAGGGGGCGATGGGAAACGACCAGGACGATCTGGTGCTCATTCCGCTGCACACCCTGCAGCGTCGCGTCACCGGCAACATCCGTGTCCAGACCCTGCTGGTGTCGATGTACGACGGCAGCGATCCCGAGACCGTCAAGGCCAGCATCACCAGCCTGCTGCGCGAGCGGCGCAAGCTGTCGGCCAACGACGAGAACAACTTCAACATCCTCGACACGCGCCAGCTGGCCGAAACCGTGTCCGGCACCACGCGCGTCATGACCCTGCTCCTGGGCGCCGTGGCGGCGGTGAGCCTGCTGGTGGGCGGCATCGGCATCATGAACATCATGCTGGTGAGCGTGACCGAGCGCACGCGCGAAATCGGCCTGCGCCTGGCCATCGGCGCGCTCGAACGCGACGTGCTGCTGCAATTCCTGATCGAGGCGATGGTGCTGGCGGCGTTTGGCGGCGTGGCCGGGGTGCTCCTGGCCACCGGCGCCTCGGTGGTGCTGGCGCGCGTGATGGACGTGCCGTTCCTGTTCGACCCCGTCATCAACCTCGTGTCCTTCCTGTTTTCGGCCGGGATCGGGGTGCTGTTCGGCTTCATGCCGGCGCGGCGGGCGGCGCGGCTCGATCCGATCGAGGCTCTGCGCCACGAATGAGGCGGCGGTTGGCCAGGTGCGCCAGCAGCAGATAGGCGCTCAGAAGCAGCGGCAGGGCGATCCAGTATGGCGCAGCGGGCGCGCGCATCCCGAGCAGGGGACCGAGCGGCGAGAATGGCAGCCACAGGCCGATCGCGCAGATGCCGGCGCTGGTCCACAGCACGGCCGGACTGGCGCGGCTCTCGACGAAGGGCAGGCGGCCGGTGCGCAGCACGTGGATCACCAGCGTCTGCGACAGCAGCGACTCGACGAACCAGCCGGTCTGGAAGGCGCGCGGATCGGCCGCGCCGCCGGCGGCGAACCACAGCACGGCGAAAGTGGCGTAGTCGAACAGGGAGGACACCGGGCCGAGCACCAGCATGGCGCGCCGGATTTCGCCCAGGTCCCAGGCGTGCGGACGGCGCAGCACGGCGTGATCGACGCGGTCGGTCGGCAGCGCCGCCTGCGACAGGTCGTACAGCAGGTTGTTGAGCAGGATCTGCACCGGCGCCATCGGCACGAAGGGCAGCACCAGCGTTGCGCCGAGCACGGACAGCACGTTGCCGAAGCTGGAACTGGCGCTCATGCGCAGATAGGTGACGATGTTGGCGAACACGCGCCGTCCTTCGAGTACGCCGTCCTTCAGCACTGAGAGACTCTTCTTGAGCAGGATGATGTCGGCCGCGTCCTTGGCGATGTCGGCCGCGCTGTCCACCGAGATGCCGACATCGGCCGTGCGCAGGGCCACGCTGTCGTTGATGCCGTCGCCCAGGAAGCCGACGACATGGCCGCGCCGTTGCAGGGCCTGGATCAACTCGGACTTCTGCTGGGGCGTCAGCTTGGCGAACACGGTGGCGTCGGCGGCGCTCGCTTCCAGGGCGGGAGGATCCATGCGCGCCAGTTCGGCGCCGGTGACGGTTCCGCGCACGTCGAGGCCGACGTGGCGGCAGACGCTGCGCGTGACGATCGCGCTGTCCCCGGTCAGCACCTTGATCTCGACCCCGGCATGGCGCAGCGCGCGGATGGCGTCGGCCGCGCTGTCCTTGGGCGGATCGAGGAAGGCGATGTAGCCCGCCAGGACCAGCTCGCACTCGTCCGCCGTGGTGTAGGAGGCGGGGCCGGACGGCAGGCTGCGGGTCGCGACGGCGATCACGCGGAAGCCTTCCTCGTTCAGGTCTTCCACCACCTCGGCCAGGGCCGCGCCATGCGCGTCGGCCAGCGGCGCCGGCGTGCCGTCGCGGGCGGCGTGGCTGCAGGCGTTCAGGACTTCCTCGACCGCGCCCTTGCAGACCATGAGGCGCGCGCCGTGTTCGTCCTCCACGATGACGGACATGCGGCGGCGCTCGAAGTCGAAGGGCAGCTCGTCGACCTTGCGGTAGCGCTGGGCGGTGGCGAAATGTTCATGCGCCTGCACGTGCTGCAGGACGGCCACGTCCAGCAGGTTCTGCATCCCGGCCTGGAAGTAGCTGTTCAGGTAGGCGTATTCCAGCACCTGCGGCGAGTCCTTGCCTTCGATGTCCACATGCTTTTCCAGGATGACGCGGTCCTGGGTCAGGGTGCCCGTCTTGTCCGTGCACAGGACGTCCATCGCGCCCAGGTTCTGGATCGCGTTCAGGCGCTTGACGATGGTGTCCTTGCGCGCCATGACGAGCGCGCCGCGGGCCAGGTTCACGGTCACCAGCATCGGCAGCATCTCGGGCGTCAGGCCGACGGCGACCGCCACGGCAAACAGCAGGGCGCCCAGCCAGTCATGCTTGCCGAAGCCGTTGATCAGGAGGACCAGCACCAGCATCACGGCCATCACCTTCAGCATCATTCCGACGTAGCGGGCGATGCCGCGGTCGAAGGCCGTCACTTCGCGCGCTTCCGCCGCGGCCGCGGCCAGGGCGCCGAAGCTGGTGCGTGCGCCGGTGCCGATCACCACGGCGGTGGCGCTGCCGCTGACGACCGTGCTGCCCATGAAGGCGAGGGTGGGCAGGTCGGCCACCGTCTCGGGCAGCGGACCGTTCACGCGCGGCCACTTTTCCACCGGCAGGGCCTCGCCCGTGAGCGCCGCCTGGCCGACGAACAGGTCGCGCGCGCCGAGGATGCGCACGTCGGCCGGAATGGCGGCGCCCGCCGCCAGCGCGATCACGTCTCCGCGCACCAGTTGGGCGGCTGGAACGGCGCAGCGCGGCAGTCCTTCGGCGTCGGTGCAGTCCGGACGCAGCACGGTCACGCTGGTCTGCACCAGCGCGCGCAGCCGGGCGGCGGCACGTTCCGAACGGCGCTGCTGCCCCAAAGCGAGGAGGGTGGACAACAGGACGATGGCGGTGATGACGCCCGCGCCCCAGTGTTCGCCGGTAATCCAGCTGACGACGGCGAGGCACAACAGCACCAGGGGGAGCGGACTGGCCAGGGAAGCGAGGAAGCCGATGACGGCGGGCGGTTCACGGCGCGGCGCCACCACGTTCGGACCATCCGCCTCCAGCCTGGCTCCTGCGGCGGCGGTGGAGAGGCCTTGCGCACTGCTCCCGAGCTCCGCCAGCACCGCCTCCGGCGCGAGAGCCGCCAGCCGCTGCAGCTCGGAAGTTCCCGACAAGCCCATGCGGGGCTAGCGCTCCAGCACGTAGGTGCCGGGGGCCGCGCCCAGCGACTTGCCCTGCTTGGGCGGCGCGATCTTGGGGCCGGCATGTTCCGCCAGCCATTGCTCCCAGGCCGGCCACCAGGAGCCTTCCCGGCGCGGCGTCGTCGCCTGCCAGGTCTCGGGGTCCACGTAAGGCGCATCGGCCGCGTGCGTGGCCATCTGGAAGCTGCGGCGCGGGTGGCCTGGCGGCGAGACCACGCCCGCGTTGTGTCCGCCCGTCGTGAGCAGGAAGGTGACCTCGGTGTCCGCCAGCAGGAGCAGCTTGTACACGGAGCGCCATGGCGCCACATGGTCGGTCAGCGTGCCGACGGCGAACATCGGTACGCGGATGTCGGTCAGCGCCACCGGCTGCCCGTCCACCCGGTAGCGGCCTTCGGCCAGCTCGTTGTCCAGGAAGAGCTGGCGCAGGTACTCGGAATGCATGCGGAACGGCATGCGGGTGGCATCCGCGTTCCACGCCATGAGGCCGGTACGCGGCTCCGGCTGATCCAGCAGGTATTCGTTCAGGCGGCGCGACCAGACCAGGTCATTGGAGCGCAGCAGCTGGAAGGCGCCCGCCATCTGGCGCGGATTGAGATAGCCCTGGTCCCACATCGAGGCCTCCAGGAAGCTGACCTGGCTGTCGTCGATGAACAGGGACAGTTCGCCCGGCTCGGTGAAGTCGGTCTGGGCGGCGAACATGGTCACGCTGGCCAGGCGCCGGTCGTGCTCGCGCGCGAGTTCAGCCGCGGCAATGGACAGGAGCGTCCCGCCCAGGCAATAGCCGACGGCGTTGACCTGCGCCGCGCCGGTGATGCGCAGCGCCTGGTCCATGGCTGCGCGCACCCCGAGGTGCAGGTAGTCGTCCATGCCCAGGCCGCGCTGCGCCGCGTCCGGATTCTTCCACGAGATCATGAAGACGGTATGGCCCTGGCCAACCAGGTAGCGCACCAGCGACTCCTCCGGCGTCAGGTCGAGGATGTAGTACTTCATGATCCAGGCGGGGATGAACAGCACCGGCACCGCATGCACCGTGGAGGTGGCCGGGGCGTACTGGATCAGTTCCATGAGCTCGTTGCGGTACACGACCCGGCCCGGCGTCACGGCCAGGGTTTCGCCGACCTTGAACTGGTCCCAGGCGGGATTGCGCTCGCCCGCGATGGCGCGGCGCCAGTCGGCCGAGGCGCGCTGCATGCCGTTCAGGAGGTTCATGCCCTTGGCGCGCCAGGTCGCATCCTGGACCACGGGATTGGTGAGCAGGAAGTTGGACGGCGCCCACATGTCCAGCAGCTGGCGGGTAATGAACGTGACCACGTGCTCGTGGTGGGCCGACATCCCGCGCACGCCGGTGGTGGCGCAGTGCCACCACTGCTGTTCGAGCAGGAAGCCTTGCGAGATGACGTTGAAGGGCCAGCGCTGCCAGGCCGGATCGATGAAGCGCTTGTCCTGTGGGAGCGGGTCGATGGTCTTCCGGCCGGCCTGCGGCCCCATGGCCTGGGCGGCATACCAGAGCCAGCGCGTCATCTTCTTCCAGAACTTGAGGACCAGCTCCTCCCGCTTGGCCGGCGACAGGGTCAGGTGCGCGAGCCAGTCGGTGTAGGCGAGGGCAACGGCGGCCGGGGAGACGAAGCTCGTCATCCGCCCCAGGCTGGCGTTGAGCAGCATGTCCCAGGCCGCCGGGGCCAGCTCGCGTTCCGGGCTGTCGCCGTCCAGCAGGCCTTGCCAGGCGCTAGCGAGGCGCTCGGCCTGGGTCAGGACCTGGTGCGGTCCCGCCTCACTCATTGCGGTACACCAGCACGGGGATCGTGCTATGGACGAGGACCTTGTGCGTCTCGCTGCCCAGGACCAGGCCCTTCATGCCGCGGTAGCCGTGCGACGCCATGGCGATCAGGTCGCAGCCCTTGTCGCGGGCGGCGGCGATGATGGCTTCATATGGATGATCGCTGCGCCGGATATCCGTGAAGCAGGTCACCTGCTGCTCGCGCGCGGCGACGCTGACCTGCTCCAGCAGACGTGCGGCGTGGTCGGCGCTCTCCTTGAGGTACTGGTCGCGCGTATCTTCCAGCATGTCGGTCTTGTAGGTGAGGACGTGAAATTCCGGGATCACGTGGACCGCCGTCACCTTGGCGCCGGCATCGCGCGCAAAACGCAGGCAGGCGCCCAGGGCGGCCTCGGATGCGGGGGAACCATCGGTCGGAAACAGGATGTGCTGAAACATGGCAGACCTCCTTATGTGAGGGATATCAGGTGGCGCTGGTGGCAGGCAGGATGCTCAAGGCGACTGCCAGCGGCGCGTCCTGGGTTTCGAAATGCAGCTGCATCCATTGCGGCAGCAGCTCCAGGCAGCGCCGGGCGGGGAAGGGATCGCCGCGCAGCAGCGCCGCTTCCGCGTGGTGGACGCCGCCCAGCACGCGCGCATGCTGCTCGCGGTGGACGGATTCTCCGGGGTAGGCGATCTTCTCCATCAATTCCTCCTCGGCCCTGAAGTCGCGGCCCACCGCGTCGAACACGGCGAGGCAGGCGGCGGTGAAGTCGGCGTCCGGCAAGGCGCGGGTGCGTTCGATGTCGTCCAACAGCTTGCGGTGGGCGCGGTCGATGGCGTCGTTGCCGGTGTCCAGCGCTTCGTTCCAATGATCGGTCGGCATGACTTCCTCGTGTCCACGGCAGTTAATACACCTGCCAGTGTCCGGCCATAGACGACGGCTGGGCCATGATCTACGTCAAACGTCGGTGGCAACCTTACAATAGGGGACATGGAGAAAGAACAAGCGGATGAGCTGCTGCGCGCAGCGCTGGGCTGGCACCAGGCCGGGCGGCTGGCCGAGGCCATGGAGGCGTACCGGCGCGTGCTGGCGAGCTGGCCGCGGCATTTCGATGCCATCCACCTGCTCGGGGCCGCCCTGCGCCAGGCGGGGCGGGCGGCCGAAGCGGCCGAGGCGATCGAGGCGGCGTTGGGACTCGACGCTGCCCAGCCTGCGGCGTGGTGCAATCTGGGGGCGGCGCGGCAGGATCTGGGCCAGCCGGAAGCGGCGCTGGAAGCCTACGAGCGCGCGCTGCGCCTCAAACCCGATTACCCCATGGCGCTCGCCAACAGCGGCAATGCCTTGCGCAAGCTGGGACGCCTGCCCGAAGCGATCGAGCGCTATCGGGCCGCCCTGGCGCTGCAACCGGCGTATCCGGAAGCCCTGTCCAATCTCGGAGTGGCCCTGCACCAGAGCGAAAACCACGACGCCGCGCGGCGCGCGTTCGAACAGGCTTTGGCGCTCAAGCCCAGCTACGCCGATGCATGGTGCGGACGCGGCGCCGCCCTCCAGCAAATGGGCGCGATGGACGAGGCTGTCGCCAGCTACGAGCGCGCCCTGGCCTGCGCGCCCGGCCACGCCGAGGCGTTGCTCAACCTGGCGACCGCGTGCCAGCGCCTGCACCGCCCGCAGGAGGCGCTCGCTTACGCGGAGCGTGCCCTCGCGGCCCAGCCCAGGAACGCCGCGGCGGCCCTGCAGAAAGCCAATGCCTTGCGATCCCTCGAGCGCGCGGAGGACGCCGTGCAGGCCTACCGGGCGGCGCGCGGCCTGGGCGCGGACCCGCAGCTGGTGGACTACATGCTGGCCGCCCTTGGATCCGAACCCGCGCCCGCGGCGCCGCCCGCGCAGTACGTGGCCGCGCTGTTCGACCAGTACGCCGGCCATTTCGACCGGCACCTGCAGGACGAACTTGCCTACGACACGCCGCGCCTGCTGGTGGCCGCGCTGGCGCCGCACGCGGGGGCGGCATTGACCGTGATCGACGCCGGCTGCGGCACCGGCTTGTGCGGACCGCTGTTGCGCCCCTTCGCGCGGCGCTTGATCGGCGTCGACCTCGCCCCGGCGATGCTCGAGCAGGCGCGCCGGCGCGGCTGCTATGACGAGCTGGCATGCGCCGATCTCGTCGGTTTTCTGCGGGAAACCCGCGCCGGCCTGATCGTGGCCGCCGACGTCCTGGTCTACCTGGGCGACCTTGGTCCGCTCATGGATGCCGTGGATGCGGCGCTTGTGCCCGGCGGGCTGTTCGCCTTCTCGGTCGAAGCGGGTGCGGCCGAACCGTTCGCGCTGCGCTCCAGCGGACGCTACGCGCACGGCTCCGCCAGCCTGCGCCGGCTGCTGGCGGAGCATGGGCTGACCGTCCTGCACTGGGAGAGCGCCATACTGCGGTGCGAGCGCGGCGCCGGCGTCGAGGGTATGCTGATCGTCGCACGCAAGGAGGACAACGTATGAGCAAATCCGATCTCTTCGCCACCCAGGCGAGCTTTTACCGCGATTTCCGTCCGACCTATCCGGCCGCGCTGTTCGACTGGCTGGCCGCCGAAGCTCCGGCGCGCGGCCTGGCCTGGGACTGCGCCTGCGGCAGCGGGCAAGCCACGCTCGACCTGGCCACGCGCTTCGAGCGCGTCATCGCCACCGACAGCAGCGTGCCCCAGCTGGAACAGGCGGAGCTGCGCCCCAACATCGAGTACCGCTGCGAACCGGCGGAAGCCAGCAGCATCGCCGCCGGCACGGTGGACCTGACCCTCGTAGCCCAGGCCTTGCACTGGTTCGACCATCCGGCCTTCTTCGCCGAAGTGCGGCGGGTGTCCCGGCCCGGCGCGCTGTTCGCGGCCGTCACCTACAACCTGTTGTCGGTGAGCCCGGCACTCGACGCCGTGATTGCGGATTTGTACTGGCGCACCCTGGCCGGCTGCTGGGCGCCCGAGCGGCGCCACGTGGAGGAGGGCTACCGCAGCATCGCGATGCCGTTCGAGGCCGTCGCCGCTCCGCCGTTCGAGCTGGAAGCGACGTGGAGCTACGCGCAGCTGACCGGCTACCTGCACAGCTGGTCGGCGGTGGCCACCTACCGCAAGCGCAACGGGACCGACCCGGTGCCGGCGCTGGAGCCGGCACTGGCCGCGGCCTGGGGCGACGCGGCGGAACGCACCGTGCGTTTTCCGCTCTCGGTGCTGGCCGGCCGGGTCTGACGCGTTACAATGGGTGATGGTCAAACCTACCCATCCAACCCCCCATCCCGACGACGATATTGCCGACGAAGCCGCGGTCCGGGCGCTGACCGACCTCGCGCTGGATTGTGCTCGTGACAAGGTTTCTTTCGACGAGCTGGCGCGCGCCGTGCGCCGCCACCTGGCCCGCGCGGACGATGACGTGCTGTACGACGCCATCGACGAGGCGCGCGGCATGGCGGACCGCACCTTCGGCGTCCTGCGCGAGGCGGTGCAGGATGCCGCCGCCAACGCGCTGCTGCGGCGCGAGGGTGCTCCCGACATCGAAGTCAGCGCCTTCGCCATTCCGGTTGTCGTGCACAGCACGGGAGGCCTGCGGCTGGAAGCGGGCTTCCAGGACCAGGAGGCTTACGATGCCTTGCTGGCCAGCGTCACCAGCGCCGGCCTCGAAAGCCGCCAGGCCAAGGTCGTGCTGATCCAGCACTGGTACGACCTGGCCGAAATGAACCGCATCGGCTACACCCGCCTGCACGAACTGGTGCGCGAGGTGGGCCAGGCGCTGGGCGACAAGAAGCCGCGCCCGATGCCGGCGCTCGAGCGCAGCATGAGCGGCTGGCGCCAGTCGCCGTTCGCGCCCGAGGACAGCGCGGTCGAACTGCGCTTCCTGCTCGGCTTTGCCCGCAAGCGCGCCGACGATCCGTTCTATGCCGTGCCGCGCGACGAAGCGGCCGCCGATGCGTATTTCGAACGCCGCATGGAGCGCTACCGCGCCTGGACCGAGGACGCGGCGCCGCTGGTGCGCCGCCTGCTCGCCCCGGGCGGCGCCGGTGTCGACGTCCACTTCCTGTATCAGGACCTGTTCTACGGCGCGCTCGCCCAGGCCGAAGCGGAATGGCTGGTCCTGGAGCTGGTGTCGGACGTGAACGCCGCCTGCGCCCAGGCCGGGATCGCGCCGGCAGACACCCGCGCCAGCGTGGAGCTGGCCGAGGACGATGCCGGCAGCGTGCTGCGCGTTGCCGTGCATGGCCCGGACGGCGCCTGGCTGGCCGGCGCCGAGAAGACGCTGGACCCGGACGAGGACGTGGCCGCCGACATCGCGGACCTGGACGACGCCCTGGCCGCGGCCGGCGTGCCGCCGCTGCAACGGGCCTGACGGATGCGCTGGCTGCCGAAGTCGCTCAAGTCGCGCCTGACCATCGTGGTCGGCGTGCTGGTGCTCGGCTCCACCGTGCTCGCCACCCTCACGGCGCTGCTGCTGGCCGAACGGGACATGAAGACGGTCATCGGCAACCAGCAGTTCGCCGCCGTCTCGGCCATTGCCGCTTCCATCGACGACCGCTTGCGCGTCAAGCAGTCCACGCTGACCGTGTTTGCGCAAAGCCTGCCGGACGCGGTGCGGGCCGATCCGGCACGCCTGCATGATTACGTGCGCGCCCATCCGGCCATCCTCAACGAATTCTTCAATATCGCTGCCTGCGGCGAGGACGGACAAATCGTGGCCAGCGTGCTGCCCCGGCCCGCCAACCTGAGCGCGCGCGGCAAGCCGTACTTCGAGGACACGTTGCGCCGGCGCGAAGGCCTGATCTCCGCCCCGTTTCGCAGCGCGCTGTCCGGGCGGCCGGTGGTGCTGCTGACCTACCCGTTGTACGACCAAACGGGCAACCTGCAGATGGTCCTGATCGGCGGCATCGACCTGGAGAGCGCACCCTTCGTCCGCCAGCT